>JAYUMO010000214.1:0-2548 GCA_043762555.1 Gemmatimonadaceae bacterium
CTCATAATGCCGGGGTCGCGGGTTCGAGTCCCGCCCCTGCTATTCTCGGAACGATCGGCGGGCCAGGCATCTACGGGTGCGTGGCCAATGAGATATTCGGCGCGTGCAGTTCTCGAGGTGTCCACTCCGGCACCAAAGTCGCGCCACCATACACAACCGCGCGCGCGGCGCGCGAAAGCGCGTGTACATCGCGCTCCGCGGCGGCGCTGGCCTGAGCGAGGGCGGCTCAGGCGCGTGGCCCGTGCGTGTGCGGAGCAAGCGTGGCCGGGATCTCCCGCCGCGCGAGCTTTCCTCCCGCCAGCCACTGCTCGGTAGCCGCAGCCGCGCGATCGATGAGATCGCCGCCGCGGGAGAAATCGTACGGCGAGACGTCCAGTGGGCAAAGAGGTGGCACGATAGCGATCTCGGCACGATCTCTCAGCACCTCGAGGTCTCGGCCGAGTTGCCGCGCCGTGAGCAGGCTGAGCGCGTGTAGTGCCACGGCGACCATGCCTCGCGGCCGGTCCCCCAGCGCGCACGCGTGGCCGGCGGGCAGCACGATCACGCGGGTCGCACCGAGCGCGATCGCGGCGCCCACCGGCGTGTTGCTGGCGATGCTCCCATCCGCCAAGAGACGGCCGTCGATCTCCACCGGCGGGAACACCAGGGGGATCGCCGCGCTCGCCAGGGCGGCGTCGATGGCGGAGCCATTGACGAGCTGCACTTCTTCGCCGGTGAGCATATCCGAAGCGATGGCGACGCACGGGAGTGCCAGATCCTCGAACCGTGCGCGCGGGAGGTGACGCGTGAGCAGGTCGCGCAATGCGGCGGGATCGACCAAGTGATCGCCGTGCCCGAGCGCGCTCCGTAGGAGCAGCATCGCGCGGATCGGGAAGACATCCTGTCGAGCCAGGCCGCGCCACATCGCCTCGAGGTGGCGGACCCCATCGGCTGTCGGATCGCCCGCCAGGAAGACCGCGTTGATGGCGCCCGCGGACGAGCCGACCACGGCATCCGGCCAGACGCCACGCTCGGTGAGCGCGCGCAGCATGCCGACCTGCGTGGCCCCGAGACTGCCACCACCCGCGAGGACGAACACGGTGCGCGGCACCCCGTGATCCATCGGACGTCACACGGCCGCGAAGCCGGCGCGTTTCTCGGTCCCCGGTGACCACGCCGTCCAGCTGTCCCAGAGCTGGCGCATCGCGTCGTCGCAATCGAGCATCTCGGTCATGCGCGTCATTCCAGATCTGGGGGATGGCCGGCGGCGCTGGCGAAGCTCGCGTACCGAGCTGTACTAGATGAGTGCTTCTGAAAGCTATCGCCGGCCGCGGCGGGATGCCGCCGCTCTTCTCCGTCCCCGAGACCACGATCGGGCGGCGCGCGCTCAGAGCAAGCGCTTCCCTCCGTCACCGCGTGTGAAGAGCGCGCTACCCTTCTGCGCTCCCGCCGTGGTCTGCACGATGTTGATCTGGTCGTCGAACAGCTCGAAGAGGATCTGATCGGCGAGGCTGAGCGACGCCGGCGCCGGCGCGTGCGCGGCGCGGACGCAGAGCCAGACCACATCGCCCGTGCGGCGTGAGCCGCACCAGGTGAGCGGCACGGCCCGGCCCTGCGGGTCCGAGAGCCGGAAAGTCGCCGCGAGGTACGCGAAGCTGGCCTCGTCGCTCACGCGATCGTCGGCCGGCGGTGCCGTGCCGTTACGCTTGGCGACCGCGGCGGCGAAGTCGCCCGCGAACACGCGGATGCTCGCGTCGAGCGCACCCGCGCGCGCGTCGTAGGTCAGCTGCGCGAGTGTGGTGTGCAGCGGGTGAGCGGCCGCCACGCGCGCGCCGATCGCCAACGCGCCAAGCGCGGCCGCGGCGCATGCCGCCGCCAGCCGGGCCACGGTTCCGTGCCTCAGGCGCCGGTGCACGTCACCAGGGCACGCGCGCCACGGCCCAGCGTGCCGCCACCACGGCGACCACCGACGAGACCATCATCACCCGCAGCCTGAGCGGCGCGGGCGCGCGCGAGGGGAGCCGCACCGCTCCGAGCGCGCGATCGAGCGCCAACAACGCGCTGAACGCGGCGATGAGCACCACGATCTGGCCCAACTCGATCCCGACGTTGAACCCGAAGAGCGGGAGCGCCACCTGGTCCACGAAAAAGCTCTTCAGGTAGTTGGCGAAGCCCGCGCCGTGCACCAGCCCGAACACCCCCGCGAACACCGGACGGTAGCGCCCGCCCCAGAGCGCGTTCCGTCGATCGCTCACGATGAGATTCTCCACCGCCGTGATCAGGATCGTGACCGGGATGAGGAATTCGATGAGCGTGGACGGCAGGGTGAGGACGCCCGTCACCGCGAGCGCGAGCGTGATCGAATGCCCCACGGTGAACGCCGTGATCACCCAGAGCGTCTGCCGCCAGTCGCGCACGCGGTAGATCGCCGCGAGCACGAGCAGGAACAGGATGTGGTCCATCGCTTCGACATCCACGATGTGGCGGAAGCCGAGCTGCACGAACGTGAGGAACTCGCTCACCGGACCCCCGCCGGGCGGAAGTAGGGATCGATAGCGGTCGCGCGAGC
>JAYUMO010000215.1:0-10081 GCA_043762555.1 Gemmatimonadaceae bacterium
ACACGATCCCCATCGCCCCCTCGCCGAGCACCGGGCCGATGCGGTAGGGGCCGAGGTGTTCGGGAGGGTCGGCGGTGCCGAGGGAGCGTTTGCTGTCGCTCACGCTGCGGGCTGCGGCGCGCGCAGCGCTAGTGGACGACGATCGTCGGGTCGATCGTGACGGAGGTGGAGCCGCCGTGCCCGTCGGGGCAGCTGAGCTCGATGTTGTACGGGTACGCGCCGGCCGCCTTCTTGTTCATGTGCTTGCCGTCGGCCTTCGCCTTATGGTCCTTCCCCTTGCCGCCCTTGAAGTGCTCGTCCTTCGCGTAGGGCCAGTGGCCGGGATGCTTCGGCCCGACGCTGAGATCGGTGGCGGTGGATGACTCGTCGAGCTCCCAGTCGAGGTTCTCGTCCTGCGCGACCGACACGGAGTCGGGGTTCACGCTGTGCGCGCCGAGGTGGCCGTCAGTGCAATCGGCGTGCACGGTGACGAGCGGCGAATCGCGGGGGAGAAATGCGGCGACGGCGAGGCCGGCCGCGGCGAGTGCGAGCAAGGAGCGCATGGAGAGTCCGTGATGGGGAGGAGCAACGTTCGCATGCGCGGGGGAAGGGCGCAAGCGAACTACGAGTCCAGAGTCCGGAGTCCAGAGTCAACGGCGAGCTTTGCTGCATGCGAGAGGAGGGACTCGAACCCCCACGGATTGCTCCACTGGATCCTAAATCCAGCGCGTCTACCAATTCCGCCACTCCCGCGTGCTCAACAACGTATGAGACGCCGATCGGCGCGGCCAGCCACACCCCACGATGCGTACCGGCCCGGCGCATCAGTCTCGACGCGCCGGGCCGGCCTTCGATCCCTCCGCGAGCGTCACCCGCCCACGCGTAGATTCACCACCCGCGTCGCCTTCTGCTGCGCGCTGTACACCAATAGGCTCACCACGTCGCCGTCGCGCACCTTGCTCAACGCCTCGTTCAGGTCGGCCACCGTCCGGATGACCCGCGGCGACGGGCTCAACACCTTCACGATCACGTCGCTCCCCGCCTGAAGCTGGTGGTACGCCGGCCCCATCGCGTTCACGTCCATCACCGCGAGACCGCGCTGGCTTTCGGGGATCTCGGCGCGGCTCGCCTTCTCCGCGGTGAGCGACTCCACCGAAATGCCGAGCTTGTCGTACGTCGCCGGCTGGTTCGCATCGGCATTTTCGTCATCGCGCCCCGCGCTCGCCACCTGCGTCTCGTTCGGCGCTTCGATCAGCTTCACCTTGAACGACTTCTTGGCGCCGAAGCGCATCACCTCCACCTGCACCACGTCGCCCGGCTTGTGCGACCGGATGAGCCGCTGCAGCTGCGCGACGCGCTCGATCTGCTCACCATCGATCGCGACGATCACGTCACCCGCCTCGATGCCGGCCTTCGCCGCCGGACTCTCCTGCCCGGGGGTCGGCCCGCCCACCAGCGCGCCGCGGATCTCCTTGAGCCCCGCCGCCTGCGCGTCCTCCGGTCGCAGATCCTGGATCGACACGCCGAGGATCGCGCGCCGCACCCGGCCGTATTGAATGATGTCCGCCATCACCGTGCGCGCGAGCGTGATCGGGATCGCGAAGCCGTAGCCGGAATAGAAGCCCGTCTGGCTCGCGATCGCGCTATTGATGCCGATCACGTCGCCGCGGATGTTCACCAGCGGCCCGCCCGAATTGCCCGGGTTGATCGCCGCGTCGGTCTGGAGGTAGTCCACGATCGCGTACTGGCTCGGATACAGCCCGCGCAGCGCGCCGCTCCGTCCCTTCGCGCTGATGATCCCCGCCGTGACCGTGAAATCGAGCCCGAGCGGATTGCCGATCGCGAGCACCCACTCGCCGACGCGCTCCTTCGCATCGTCGCCGAGCGAGAGCATCGGGAAGTTGTTCCCCTCGATCTTGATCACGGCAACGTCGGTGGTCGGATCGCGCCCCACCACCTTCGCCTTGAACACCCGCTTGTCGAGCAGGGTGACCGTCACCTTGTCGGCGTCGGCCACCACGTGGTTGTTCGTCAGGATGTAGCCGTCCGGGGAGACGATGAAGCCCGAACCGCTCCCCTCCTCGGGCTGCGGGCGGCGATTCTGATTTTGGTCGAACTGGCGGAAGAACTCCTCCATGCCGGGCGGCACGTTCTGGTGCGGGTTCGCGCGCGCACCCTTCGGCGCGTTCTTCTCGGTCTGGATGGAGACCACCGCCGGCGTCACGCGCTCGGCGATCGCGACGAAGGCGTCGCCGGTGGCGGGAAGCGATGCATTGGCTGCCGCTGCCGTGCGGGCCGGATCGCTCTTCCCCTGCTGTTGTGCGTAGCCGAAGGGGGTGAGATTGAAGCCGCCGGCGAAGAGCAGCCCGGCGACGAAGGCAACGATCGCGACGACGCCGAGCGTCGCGCGCGGGAAGGGTCGATTCGACATGACCGTGATCCGTGATGAGTGTGAGGGGTCCGATGAATCTATACGTCGGGCGGGGCCCCCGGTTCCCGGGAGCCCCGCTGCGATCACGACTGTTCGGTCACCCGCCGCACGCGGCGGGTTGCCGCGCTACGACTTCTTGCTGGTGTTGTCGTCCACGATCTCGTAGTCGGCCTCGACCACGTCGTCCTTCTTCTTGTCTTTGTCCGTCCCCTTCGGGTTGTCCGCCGCGCTCTCGCTCGCCGCGCGGGCGGTGGCCTCCTCGCCGGCCGACTGCTGCCCCTGCGCATACAGCGACTGGCCGGCCTCGCTGTACGCCTTCTCGAGCTCCTCGCGCGCGGCCTTCACTTCGCCCATGTCATCGCCGCGCAACGCCTTCCGGGCGCGATCCACCGCGCTCTCGAGCTTCGTCTTGAGCTCCGCGCCCAGCCGGTCGGACCACTCCTTCGAGTTCTTCTCCACTTCGTAGGTGAGGCTGTCCAACCGGTTGCGCGTGTCGATCTCGTCGCGCTTCGCCTTGTCGTCCGCCGCGTGCGCCTCGGCGTCCTTCATCATGCGCTGGATCTCCGCGTCGGTGAGGCCGCTCGACGCCTCGATCCGGATCTTCTGCTCCTTGCCGGTGGTCTTGTCCTTGGCGGTGACGTGCAGGATGCCGTTCGCATCGATGTCGAAGGTCACTTCCACCTGCGGCATGCCGCGTGAGGCCGGCGGGATCCCGGTGAGCTGGAATTTTCCGATCGTCTTGTTGTAGACGGCGAGCTCCCGCTCCCCTTGCAGCACGTGGATCTCCACCGTGGTCTGATTGTCCTCGGCGGTGGAGAAGACCTCCGACTTCTTGGTGGGGATCGTGGTATTGCGCGGAATGAGCACGGTGGTCACGCCGCCGAGCGTCTCGATGCCGAGCGAGAGCGGGGTGACGTCGAGCAGCAGCACATCCTTCTGCTCGCCGGTGAGCACCGCGCCCTGGATCGCGGCGCCGATCGCCACGACCTCGTCCGGGTTCACGCCCTTGTGCGGCTCCTTCTTGAAGAAGTCCTTCACGATCTGCTGCACCTTCGGGATGCGCGTCGAGCCGCCGACGAGGATCACCTCGTCCACGTCCTCCGGCTTCATCCCCGCATCCTTGAGCGCCTGCTGCATCGGCGGGAGCGTGCGCTGAATGAGGTCGTCCACCAGCTGCTCGAACTTGGCCCGCGTCAGCGAATAGTTGAGGTGCTTGGGGCCACTCTGGTCCGCCGTGATGAAGGGCAGATTGATGTCGGTCTGCTGCGTGCTCGACAATTCCATTTTTGCCTTCTCCGCGGCCTCCTTCAGGCGCTGGAGCGCCATCGGGTCCTTGGAGAGGTCGATCGTCTGGTCCTTCTTGAACTCCGCAACGAGCCAATCGATCACGCGCTGGTCGAAGTCGTCGCCGCCCAGGTGCGTATCGCCATTGGTGGACTTCACCTCGAACTGGCGCGAGCCCTCCACGTCGTACAGCTCGAGCACGGAGATGTCGTAGGTGCCGCCGCCGAGATCGAAAACGGCGACCTTCTCATCTTTCTTCTTGTCGAGCCCGTAGGCGAGCGCGGCCGCCGTCGGCTCGTTGATGATGCGCAACACGTCGAGCCCCGCGATCTTGCCGGCGTCCTTGGTCGCTTGACGCTGCGAGTCGTTGAAGTACGCGGGAACGGTGATGACCGCCTTCTCCACCTTATATCCCAGGTAGTCTTCGGCGGTCTGCTTCATCTTCTGCAGGATCATCGCCGAGATCTCGGGCGGGGAGAAGCGCTTCCCCTGCACCTCGACGGTGGCGACGTCGTTCGGTCCGCCCACCACTTTGTAGGGGACGCGCTTGGTCTCCTCGACCACTTCCGGGGTCTTGCGCCCCATGAAGCGCTTGATCGAGAAGACGGTATTCGTCGGATTCGTCACCGCCTGCCGCTTCGCGACCTGGCCGACGAGCCGCTCGCCATCCTTCGTGAAGCCGACCACCGACGGCGTCACGCGCCCGCCCTCGGCGTTGGGGATGACCACCGGATCACCGCCTTCCATGACGGCGACCACGGAATTGGTCGTTCCTAGGTCGATACCGATGACTTTCTGAGCCATGTGAGGATCTCCAGTTTGGTTCTTATTTTCAGTTGCGATTCCGGCTCCGACGGACGCCAAGCATCGTAGCTAGAAGCAATTTCAGTACCTAGCCGCTGCGCCACTATGGCAGGGTTTCAGTGGCGCGGGAGCGACCGTGGTGGCATTGTGACGCGCGCGGCAGAGCGACTGTTGACCTTTCTTGACGCCGGGGCAGAGAGGGCTCGGGCGGAGGGCGCGAAAAAAAAACGTGATCCCCTTAAGCGACGATCTCCCCACACTGCGCACCCCGTGGATGACCTACACCCTCCTGGCGATCACGTGGGCGGTGTGGCTGCTCGTGCAGGGCGCCGGTTTCGACCTCCCGCGGCTCGCCGCCTCGGTGTGCGATCTCGGGCTCGTACCCGGCGAGCTGACGCACCTGGCCGCGATCGGCACGCAGGTGCCGCTGGGCGACGGCATGGTGTGCGTCGTCGACGACCAGTCGATCAACCTGCTGACGCCGCTCACGTCGATCTTCCTGCACGGCGGCTGGCTGCACATCCTGGGCAACTCGCTCTTCCTCTGGGTGTTCGGGAACAATGTGGAAGACAGCATGGGGCGCGCTCGCTTCCTCGTCTTCTACCTGCTGTGCGGCCTCTCCGCCGCGGCGGCGCACGTGCTGGTGCACCCGGCGAGCGCGGTGCCCACCGTGGGCGCGTCGGGGGCGATCTCCGGGGTGATGGGGGCGTACCTCGTGCTCTACCCCAAAGCGCGGGTGAACATGCTCTTCATCTTCGTGATCTTCGTCAAGGTATTCAAGATCCCGGCCTGGCTGGTGCTGCTCTGGTGGTTCCTGCTCCAACTGCTCGCGGGCGTGCCCGAGCTGGGGCGGCTGCGGCCGGAGGTGGCCACGGGGGTGGCGGTGTGGGCGCACCTCGGCGGCTTCTTTACTGGGGTATTGCTGATCCTGCTCTTCAAGGACCCCCAACTCGTGGCGATGCATCGCCGCACGCTTGGCGACCTATACGGTGAGGCCGCCCCGCCTTGAGCGGCGATCGGCTGCGGGGCCGGACGGCCTTTGCCGAGGGTGACGGCAGGGGGTATGTTCCTGCGCCGATCGATGGCGCCAAGTCCCTTACCGGAGTGACCGGCTCGTGCGACTGATCCCCCGTGACGAGGCGTTCTTCGAGATGTTCGCGGAGCTCGCCAAGCGCGTCTCCGCGGCGGCGCGGCTGCTCAAGCAGCTGTTCGCCGACCCCGCGAACCTCGAGAAGCACGTGGCCGCGATCAAGCTCCTGGAGCACGAGGCGGACGAGATAACGCACTCGATCATCCTCCGCATCGACCGGAGCTTCGTGACGCCGATCGACCGTGAGGACATCCACGTGCTCGCCTCCGAGCTGGACGACGTGCTCGATCTGATGGACGGCACGGCTCGCCGCGCGCAGATGTTCCACATCACGGAGGTCCGCGAGTCGGCGCGCACGCTGTGCGACGTGCTCATCCGCGCCACCGACCACATCGAAGCGGCCGTGGCGCAAATGAAGGACTCGCGCGTCGTCGTGGCGCGCGGGCGCGACATCAAGCTGCGCGAGGAGGAGGGCGACCAGATCTACCACCAGGCGATCGGCGATCTCTTCGCGGGCAAGCCGGACGCGATCGAGGTGATCAAGTGGAAGGAGCTCTTCGACACCCTCGAGAAGGCCCTCGACCAGTGCGAGGATGTGGCGAACGTGCTGGAGAGCATCGCGCTGAAGCACAATTGAAGCGAACGCCGTGATCGCCTACATCGTCGCGATCGTCCTGGTCGCGTTCATCTTCGATTTCAGCAACGGCTTCCACGATTCGGCGAACTCCATCGCCACGATCGTGGGCACGCGCGTGCTCAAGCCGCTGCCGGCGGTGCTCTGGGCGGCGTCGTTCAACTTCCTCGCGGCGTTCACCGTCGGCACGGCGGTCGCGAAGACGCTGGGGAAGGGGATGATCGACATCTCGATCGTCGATCCGAACGTCATTTTGGGCGGGCTGCTCGGCGCGATCATCTGGAACGCGATCACCTGGTACGTCGGGCTCCCGTCGAGCTCCTCGCACGCGCTCATTGGCGGCTACGGTGGGGCGGCGGTCGCCAAGGCCGGCTTCCACGCGATCATCGTGAGCGGGTGGACGAAGACGCTCCTCTTCATCGTGCTCTCGCCGCTCATCGGCATGACCCTCGGCTACACGCTGATGGTGATGGTGATGTGGATCTTCCACCGCGTGCCGCCGGCGCGCGTGGACCGCTTCTTCCGCGCCGCGCAGCTCGCGAGCTCGGCGTTCTTCTCCCTCTCGCACGGCGCCAACGACGCGCAGAAGACGATGGGGATCATCGTCGGACTCCTGGTGTCGACGCAGGCGCTCTTCGCGACCCAGACCGGCTGGCTGGCGCACCTCCGCGTCACGAGCGCCGACCAGATCCCCCTCTGGGTGGAGATGGGGGCGTACAGCGCGATCGCGCTCGGCACGCTCTTCGGCGGCTGGCGGATCGTGCAGACGATGGGCACGCGGATCACCAAGCTTCGGCCGGTGGGCGGTTTCTGCGCCGAAACGGCGGGTGCGCTCAGTATTTTCCTCGCCACCGGCTTCGGCATTCCCGTGAGCACCACGCACACGATCACCGGCGCGATCATCGGCGTCGGCGCGACCACCCGGTTGTCAGCGGTGCGGTGGGGAGTGGCGCAGCGCATCGTGTGGGCGTGGGTGCTCACCATTCCGATGGCGGCGCTGATGGCCGCCGGTGCCTGGTGGGTGCTCCGCGTGATCACCAAATGAAACTGAAACTGAGGCGCGGCAGACAGCTGTGACGGAGAGCGGCGACAAGATCGCCTTCGCCGGCACGATCCCGGAACGCTACGACCGGTACCTGGCACCGGCGCTCTTCGAGCCGTACGCGCTCGACATTGCGGCGCGCGTATCGAGGAATTCGCAGCGCGTACTCGACCTGGCGTGCGGCACCGGCATCGTCACCCGGCGGCTGCGCGAGACGATGCCAGCCGGCGCGCGCCTGACCGCCACCGACCTCAGCGAGGCGATGATCGCCTACGCGCGCGCGCACGCGCCGCCGGCGCCCGGACTGGAATTCCGGCCGGCCGATGCGGCAGCGCTCCCCTTCGAGGCCGCGTCCTTCGATGCGGTGCTCTGCCAGTTCGGGATCATGTTCGTGCCCGATAATGGTAAAGCGGCCGCTTGCCGCGAGGCGCGGCGCGTGCTCGCACCGGGCGGCACCTTCCTGTTCAACGTGTGGGACAGCTTGCGCTTCAATCCCGTGTCGCGGATCGCCCAGGAGACGATCTCGTCGATCGTTTAGTGGCGCTATTTGCCAGTAATATGTCGCTATAATGTCACATTAGTGTTCTTATTTATGTCGGAATTACGAGTAACAGCCGGTAATACATTCGTTACTCGACTGTGATTCGCCCTCGGACCGCCGGCAGGTAGATTACACCACCCGAAACCCCCCGCCGCCCACGCCCGTGCCGCGGGCGGCGCGTTGTCTCCGGCCCTCCCATGCCCGAACGTCTCTTCGCCCCAGAGCTGTACCTCAACCGCGAGCTGAGCTGGCTCGAGTTCAACGCGCGGGTGCTGCACGAGGCCGAGGACGAGCGGGTGCCGTTGTTGGAGCGCCTCAAGTTCCTGTCCATCTTCAGCACCAACCTGGACGAGTTCTACATGGTCCGGGTGGCCGGGCTTCGGCGGCAGGTGGCGGCCGGGGTCGGCATCACCACCCCCGACGGTCTCACCCCGAGCGAGCAGCTCGACGCGATCGCGCGCCAGGTGGCGGAGCTGCTCGCGCGCCGCGAGCGCTGTCTCCATGGCTTGGTGCTCCCGGCGCTCGCAGCGCGCGGCGTCCGCTTAGTAGGCATGGACGAGCTGGAGCGTCCCGAGTGGGCGGCGATCGACGCGTTCTTCGAGTCGCACGTCTTCCCCGTGCTCACGCCGCTGGCCGTCGATCCCGGCCACCCCTTCCCGTACATCTCGAATCTCTCGCTCTCCCTCGCGCTCGAGATCCACGACCCGGTCACCGACAGCGCGCACTTCGCGCGGGTGAAGGTGCCGAAGAGCCTGCCGCGCTGGGTGCCGACGGGGCGCGCGCACCACTTCGTGCCACTCGAGCAAGTGATCGGCGCGAACCTCGGCGCGCTCTTCCCGGGCATGGAGATCCGCGAGTGGCACGCCTTCCGGATCACCCGCAACTCCGACATCGAGCTCGCCCCCACCGAGGAGCCGGACGATCTGCTCGCCACCATCGAAGAGCAGGTCTTCCGCCGCCGCTTCGGCGAGGTGGTGCGGCTCGAGGTGCAGGTGGGGATGCCGGAGGCGACGCGCGCGCTGCTGCTCGAGGAGCTGCGTGACGACCGTCTGCCGCCGAACGCGACGCTCACCGACCGCGACGTGCACGAGCTGGGCCCGCTGCTCGAGCTCGGCGACCTGATGGATCTCTCGTCGCTGGACATTCCCGAGATGCACGACGCGCCGCTGGTGCCGGTCACACCGCCCCGCCTGCGCGGCGTGAACGGTGGGATATTCGACGCCATCCGCCAGGGGGACATCCTGGTGCATCACCCCTTCGAGTCCTTCGCCACGAGCATCGAGCAATTCCTCGATCGCGCCGCCGAGGATCCGCAGGTGCTCGCGATCAAGCTCACGCTGTATCGGACGTCGGGCGACACGCCGATCGTGCGCGCGCTCACCACGGCCGCCGAGCGGGGGAAGCAGGTGGTGGTGATGGTGGAGATCAAGGCGCGCTTCGACGAAGCGAACAATATCACGTGGGGGCGTCAGCTGGAGAACGCGGGGGTGCACGTGGTGTACGGCGTGGCGGCGCTCAAGACGCACGCCAAGGTCTGCCTGGTAGTGCGCCGCGAAGCGGACGGGATCCGCCGCTACGTGCACATCGGCTCGGGGAATTACAACTCGCGCACGGCGCGGCTGTATACGGACTTCGGTCTCCTCACCGCCGATCCGCTCATCGGCGCCGACGTCAGCGATCTCTTCAACTTCCTCACCGGCTTCTCGCACCAGCGCTCCTACCGGCGGCTGCTCGTGGCGCCCAATGAGCTCCGGGAGCGGTTGCTGGGCTTGATCCGTCGTGAGACGGAACACGCCCGCGCGGGTCGGCCGGCGCGTATCGTGGCGAAGATGAACGCGGTGGTGGACCCGGATGTGATCCGCGCGCTCTACCTGGCGTCGCAGGCCGGCGTGGAGATCGATCTCATCGTGCGCGGCGTGTGCTGTCTCCGCCCCGGCGTGCCGGGGGTGAGCGACCGGATCCGCGTGATGGGGCACATTGGACGGCTGCTGGAGCACTCGCGCCTCTGGCACTTCGCCAACGGCGGCACCGAGGAGTTCTACCTGGGCTCCGCCGACTGGATGCCGCGCAACTTCGACCGGCGCGTGGAAGCGATGGTGCCGGTCACCGACGCGCAACTGCACGAGCGCGTGCGCTCACTGCTCGCCACGTATCTGGCCGACAATCGGCTGGCGTGGGATCTGGACGCGGCGGGCCGCTACGTGCAGCGAGAACCGGGCGCCGAGCCGGAGCGCGTGTCGCAGTCGATCCTCGCGCTCCATCCGTGGGGTGAGCCG
>JAYUMO010000216.1:0-3129 GCA_043762555.1 Gemmatimonadaceae bacterium
AGCGAGCCCTCGTCCAACGCCTCGAGCGCCACGGTCACCGGGAGGCGGCCCACCAGCTCGGGGATCAGGCCGTAGCGGAGCAGGTCGTCGGGCTCCACTTCGCCGAAGGGATTCACCGCCAGGTCGCGCGCCTTCCCGCTCTGCACCTCTTCCTTGGTGAAGCCGATCTGCCGGCGTCCCGTGCGTGCCTCGATGATCTTTTCGAGCCCGTCGAAGGCGCCGCCGCAGATGAAGAGGATGTCCTTCGTGTTGATCTGGATGTATTCCTGCTGCGGGTGCTTGCGGCCCCCCTGCGGCGGCACCGAGGCCACCGTGCCCTCGAGGATCTTGAGCAGCGCCTGCTGCACCCCTTCACCGGAGACGTCGCGCGTGATGCTCGGGTTCTCGCTCTTGCGCGCGATCTTGTCGATCTCGTCGATGTAGACGATGCCGCGCTCGCACTCGGCCACATTGAACTCCCCCGCTTGCAGCAGCCGCACGAGGATGTTCTCGACGTCCTCACCGACGTAGCCCGCTTCGGTGAGCGTCGTGGCGTCGGCGATCGTGAAGGGGACGTCGAGGGTCCGCGCGAGCGTCTGCGCAAGCAGCGTCTTGCCGACGCCGGTAGGTCCGATGAGCAGGATGTTCGACTTGTCGAGCTCGATATCGTCGTCCCGGTTCGACGCGCTGTTGATCCGCTTGTAGTGATTGTACACGGCCACCGAGAGCGCCTTCTTCGCCCGCTCCTGGCCGATCACGTACTGGTCCAAGACGTCCTTGATCTCCTGCGGGGTGGGGACCTGGGTGATCGCTTCAGCGACCTCGCGCTCCTCATCCTCGGCGAGGATCTCGTTACAGAGCGAGATGCACTCGTTGCAGATGTACACAGACGGGCCCGAAATGAACTTCCGGACGGAGTCCTTGGACTTGCCGCAGAAGGAGCAACGCAGGTGTTTGTCGTGCGACATTGATTTTTTGCTTGAGCGTCCGGGAAGCGAACGGAACGGGTGCGTACGATTCGAGCCTCTGCGAGCGGGGGCCTGGTAGGCTCGGGCTGAATTAACTAACACCCCTACATTAGACGGTCAAGCCGCGGGGGCGCCACGAGGGGCCGCCGTGGCTTTGTGAATCATTTCACAAGGAGACGACCTTCTCTTCCTTATGGATCGCCCGGTGCTGCACGATCACGCTGTCGATGATCCCGTAATCCTTTGCCTCTTCAGCACTCATGAACCGGTCGCGGTCGATGTCCCGCTCGATCTGCTCCACATTCTTTCCGGTATGCCGCGCGAACAGCTCGTTCATCTTCGAGCGCAGGTAAAGGATCTCCCGGGCCTGGATCTCGATGTCCGCCGCCGTCCCTTGGGTCCCGCCCGACGGCTGGTGGATCATGATCCGCGCGTGTGGCAGCGCCGAACGCTTCCCGGCGGTCCCCGCGGCCAGCAAGAAGGAGCCCATGCTCGCCGCCATCCCCATGCAGATCGTCCGGATCGGTGCGTTCAGGAACTGCATCGTGTCGTAGATCGCCATCCCCGCCGACACGACCCCGCCGGGGGAGTTGATATAGAGATTGATGTCCCGCTCGGGGTTGTCCGCCTCGAGGAAGAGCAGCTGCGCGATCACGATGTTCGCCACGTCGTCGTTGATCGCCGTGCCGAGGAAGACGATGCGGTCCATCAGCAACCGCGAGAAGATGTCGTACGTGCGCTCGCCGCGGCTCGACCGCTCGATCACGTACGGGGGATAGATCGTCGACATGCGCCGGTTCCCGGTTGGGGTCAAAAAAAACAAGAACGGAACAAGAACAGCTGCGGAGCGACGACCGCCCCCGCCCCTCAGTGACTCCGTACGACTGTAATTTCGTTGTGCGCGAGGAGCCAGCCGAAGACCTTGTCCTCGGTGATGCTCCGCTCGATCTCCTTGATGCGCCCCGCCTTCTGGAGCGACGCGTAGATCGCGCCGGGCTCGGCGCCGCGCTTGGCGGCCACCTCGGCCACGCGCGCATCCACGTCCGCCTCCGACGCCGCCAGCTTCTCGCGCGCGGCGATCGTCTCGATCACCAGGTCGCGCCGCACCTGCCGTTCCGCGATCGGGCGGAATTCGCCGGCGAAACGGTCCTTGTCGTCGGCCGGGATCTGGTACATCTCGGCGTAGCCGCGCACGAGGTCATTCACCCAGCTGGGTGGCACCGCGAACGGGTTCGCGCCCACGAGGTCGTCCATCAACTTCTGCCGCACCTCGGCGTCGGCTTCGCGCGTCGCATGCTTCGCGAGGTCCTCGCGCACCGCGGCGCGGAGCGCATCGAGCCCCTCGAAGTCACCCACTTCGCGCGCGAATGCGTCGTCGAGCGCCGGCAGCGATTTCCGCTTCACATCGGTCACCTGCACGCGCACCATCTTCGACTTCCCGCGCTGCGCGTCATCGGGGAAATCGTCCGGCCACTGCACCGGTCCTTCCTGTGTGGCGCCGGCGTCGGTGGCCATGATCAGCGCTTCGATCCCCGCGATCGCCTGGCCGCCGCCCATCACGATCCGGTACTCCTTCCCCTCGGGGATGGCACCCGCATCGTCCGCGGTGGCGAGGAGCACGGTCACCATGTCCCCCGACTGCGCGCGCTCGCTCACCGGCGTCCACGTCGCGCGCTGGTCGCGCAGGCTCTCCAGCTGCTCCGCCACTTGGGTCTCGGTGACCGGCTTCTCGGCGCGCGTCACGCGGAAGCCCGACGTGCGCGGGAGCTCCACCGTCGGCCGCACTTCGAGGTGCAATTCGAACGTCAGCGGCTGCCCTTCGTGGAAGTGCAGGTCGTGCACGTGTGGCTGCGTCGCGAGGTCGAGCTTGTCGCGCTCGAGCACCGTCTTGAAGACTTCCTGGACGAGCGATTCGATCGCTTCCTGGCGGATCGCGTCGGCGAATTTCTTCCGGACGACCGCGGCGGGCGCCTTCCCCGGACGGAAGCCCGGCAGGCGCACCTGCGTGGCGTACCGGCGCGCGGCACGGTCTTCCGCGCTCTTCACATCGTCCACCGGTACAGAGACGGCGAGCCGCCGTTCGAGCCCTTCGGTGCGCGTCGTGGTGATGTCGATCGGCATGCCCAAAGATAATCGCTGCGCCAAGGCCGCGCCGCCGCTCAATTCCCGGCGATGAACTCCG
>JAYUMO010000217.1:0-2033 GCA_043762555.1 Gemmatimonadaceae bacterium
CCGAGCGTTGCCGGTTCGAGACTTACCGTCACCGACCGATCGCCGTAGTCGATCGCCGCGCGCCAATGCTCGCGAGCCGCCTCCAGCTTGCACATCGCGGAGAGCAGCCGGTAATCGCCCGGGTGTACGGCGAGGCCGTGCCGGTACGCGTACTCGGCGTCGCCGATCTCGCCGCGGCGCAGCTGCAGGTCACCGATGCGCATCCAGAACCACGCCTGCTGTTCGGCGGGCACGTCGCGGCGCGCCATGATCGCGAGGAGCGACGCGTTCAGAAGTTGGTACGCGGAATCGGGATGGCCGCGCAACTCGGCCCACCGCGCGAGCCGTGGCGCCACGGAGAGGTCGTTCGCGGAGCCGGCCAATGAGTCGAACGCAGCCCGCGCCTCGTCGTACCGCCCGAGTTCCATCTGGATCTCTCCCAGCGATGCGCGGAAAGCGGCGCTGGACGCGTCGCGGTTGGCGAGTTCCCGCGCCACTGCCGCGGCATCCGTGAAGCGATGCTCGGACAGCAGCGACGCGGCGAGCGCCTGGCGGGCGCGCGTGTTGTGCGCTCCGCGATTGTGCAGCGACCGCCGCGCCGCGTTCTCGGCGCGGAGGACGTCCTCGTAGCTCCCGGATGCGCGCGCGCGGCGCATGTAGAGGAGCGAGAGTTGCGCGAGGCCGAGCGCGCCGGTGGGGTCGTGCCGCGCCACGGCCTCGTAGAAGACGATGTTCGAGTCGAGCAGCTGCGCCGGCGTGTACCGCGGCGTTGCCGCCGCGGGTCGCCCGCCGCGCCAGACGATCGCGCCGCCGCCAGCCACCGCCAAGACCAATACTATGATGAGTGGCATGAACCAGCGACCCACCTTCGGCATGGCTCCCTCGTGAAGAGCACGCGGGCCCTTCGCCACCGAACGGTGCGCGAAGGACCCGCGCATCGTGATCAGACTGGCGGCTTCAGGTATGGAAAGGCGCTCGTGTGCCGACTCGGGTCGGGCACGTTGTCGGTGCATAGCGGGAGCGTGAAGTTGGGGCACAGCTGGTTCGCCGCATCGCCGAGCAGCGGGCCAAAGATCGCGGTAAGTCCCGCATCCACTACGTCGTCGCCGAGCGTCCGGCCGCCGTAGCCGTTCGCCAGCGCCCAGCTCAGCCAGCCCGCTGTGGTGGGATCCTTGTCGAGCTGCACGATCAGCATGTCGGGCAGCAGTACCGCGGCCAGCGTATTGCCGATCACGGGGGCGCGGCCGAAGGAGGTGGGGAACGCCACGACGGTCGTGCCGAATGCCGCGACGTCGCCCGCCGGCCCGATCGCGCCGTGGTAGGCGTGATCTCGCTTGGCCAGGAAGACCTCGCTCACCAGCGGATTGCCGAGTCGCTGCACCTGGTTGTATTCGCGCGTGCGTGGCGCGGTGGAGTTGTCGTTGCAGGCGGCGAGCGCCAGCAAGGTGGCCGCGAGCGTCGGCCCGGCGAGCCGGAGCGCGGGGTGGTGAGCGGGAGATGCGAATCGCATGGGAGGGATCCTCCGTGGTGTGCGCGTGAGGGACGTGAGAGGTCGGATCACCGGCTGATCGTGCCCCAGATCCCGATCTTGTCGCTCGCGGCGCCGCGCAGCAGCGCCTTCGGCAGCTCGATCACGATCGAGAGCACGTTGAACGGCATGCCGCCAGTGCCGCCGAGGATGTCGACGGCCGTCGCCGGCGATCGGAAGCCGCTCGCGCTGGGGGTGCTCGGCAGCATCGAGAGCGGGCCCGTGACCGGCTTGCGGTCCGGGATGATGCGGAAGAACTGCTCGAGATCGATGAAGAAGGGATCCTGCCGCGGCCCCGCGAACACCTGCGTCCCCGTGGCGGTGCCGAGCACCGCCGCCACCTTGCCGGACACCGTAGGCGACACGCTCGAGAGCGTATTCCGCATCGCGCCGACCACCGGTGGCGCCATCGGCCCACGCACCTCGACCTTCTGGTTCACGCCGCTGCCGCTGAAGGTCACCTGGATCACCAGGTCCTCCTGCGCGTCACCCGTGTTGTCGATCTTGAATTGGTAGAGCAGATCGT
>JAYUMO010000218.1:0-1587 GCA_043762555.1 Gemmatimonadaceae bacterium
GCTCAAGTACGCGTTGCGCGAGGATCCCGACGTGATCCTGGTGGGCGAGATGCGCGACCTCGAGACGATCGCGGCGGCGCTGACGATCGCCGAGACCGGACACCTCTGCTTCGCGACCCTCCACACGAACTCCGCGGCCGAGGCGATCAACCGGATCATCGACGTCTTCCCGAGCCACCAGCAGGCGCAGGTGCGGGCGCAGCTGGCGTTCGTGCTCGAAGGGATCGTGACGCAGTGCCTCCTGCCGCGCGCCAAGGGGCGCGGCCGCGTGATGGCGGCCGAGATCCTCGTGGTCACGCCGGCGGTGCGTGCGCTGATCCGCGATGCCAAGATCCACCAGGTGCAGTCGTCGATGCAGGCGGGGAAGAAGTTCGGGATGCAGACGCTGAACGATGCGCTCTACCAGCTCTACATGGCGCGCGAAGTGGTGCGCGACGAATGCCTACGCGTCTCCGCCGATCCGAATGAGTTCCTGCGCATGATCGGCGAGCCGCCGCTGACCGACGAGGGGACGGACCCGACGAAGTCCGGGATGCGCGATCCACGCGCCGCCGCCGGGACCAAGCGCTAACCGCCAGGGACTGAGGACCCACGATGCCGACCTTCGCCTACACGGCCCGCACGATGAGCGGCGAGCTCAAGAGCGCCACGATGGACGCCGCGTCGCGCGATGAGGTCGTCGCGCAGCTGCGGCGTCAGAAGCTCATCGTCGTCAAGGTGGACCAGGAACAGAAGAAGAAGAAAGGCGGCAAGATCAAGACGAGGGACATCGTCATCTTCACGCGACAGTTCTCGACGATGATCAATTCGGGGCTGCCGCTGGTGCAGGCGCTCGACATTCTGAGCAAGCAGAGCGAGAACAAGAGCCTCCAGGACGTCACGCGCCAGGTGGTGTACGACGTGGAGTCGGGGCACACGGTGGCCGACGCGCTGCGCCGCCACCCGAAGGCGTTCACCGACCTCTACGTGAACATGGTCGCGGCCGGCGAGGCGGGCGGCATCCTCGACACGATCCTAATGCGCCTCGCCACCTTCCTCGAGAAGAACGACGCCCTCATCGGCAAGGTGAAGAGCGCGATGGTGTACCCGATCGTGATCATGAGCGTGGCGGCCATCGCCATCATCGTGCTGCTCATCTTCGTGATCCCGGTGTTCGAGAACATGTTCGCGAGCGTGAACCTCTCGCTGCCGCTGCCGACGCGCATCGTCATCGAGCTCTCGAAGATCGTGACCCATTTCTGGTGGGCCTTCATCGTCGGCGGGTACGCCCTCATCTGGTCCATCCGCCGCTACTACAAGACGCCGGACGGCCAGCTCCGGTGCGACAAGATCCTGCTCAAAATGCCGGTGCTCGGCGACCTGCTCCGGAAGAGCGCGGTGTCGCGCTTCACGCGCACGCTCGGCACGCTCATCAGCTCCGGCGTGAGCATCCTGGACGGACTCGAGATCACGGCGAAGACCGCCGGCAACCGCGTCATCCACGACGCCATCATGGAGAGCCGGGCGTCGATCGCGGGCGGCGACACCATTTCGTCGCCGCTGCAGAAGTCGAACGTCTTTCCGCCAATGGTGATCTCGATGATCGCG
>JAYUMO010000219.1:0-3301 GCA_043762555.1 Gemmatimonadaceae bacterium
ACGTGGTGCGCACGCGCGTCTACGTCACCGACATCTCGCGCTGGGAGGAGGCGGGACGCGCGCACGGCGAGGTGTTCGGCGCGATCCGCCCGGCGTCCACGATGGTGCAGGTGGGCGGGCTCGTGGATCCGGCGATGCTGGTGGAGATCGAGGCCGAGGCGATCGTCAGCGACGGCGCCTGATCGCGCGGCGCGGCTGTGGCCGCGCTATTCCTCGAGGCGGATCAGCTGCTCCACGGTCACCCCTTCCGCTTCCCCCTGGAAATTGAGCACGATCCGATGCCGGATCACGGCGAGCGCCACCGAGCGCACGTCGTCGATGTCGGGCACCGAGCGGCCGTCCATCGCGGCCTTCGCCTTGGCGCCGAGGATGAGGAATTGCGAGGCGCGCGGGCCCGCGCCCCAGCTCACGAACTTCTTCACGTCGGCGCTGGACTCCGCGTCATCGGGGCGGGTGCGGCGCGCGAGGCGCACGGCGTAGCGCACCACGGTGGGCGGCGCCGGGAGGCGGCGAACGAGATGCTGCATCTCCCCCAGCCGCGCGGCGGTGAGTACCGGCGTCACGGTGGGACTGTCGTCGCCGGTCGTCGTGGTCACGATGCGCTCCTCCTCCGCGGCGCTCGGGTAGCCGATGCGGAGCTCCAGCATGAAGCGGTCGAGCTGCGCCTCGGGGAGCGGGTAGGTGCCCTCCTGCTCGATCGGGTTCTGCGTGGCGAGCACGAAGAAGGGCTCGGGGAGTGCGTGCGTCTTGCCGGCGGCGGTCACGGCATGCTCCTGCATCGCCTGGAGGAGGGCGGCCTGCGTTTTCGGGGGCGCGCGGTTGATCTCGTCGGCGAGGACGGCGTTCGCGAAGATCGGACCGCGCACGTAACGGAACACTCGGCGGCCGGTGGCGGGGTCCTCTTCGAGCAGCTCGGTGCCGGTGATGTCGCTCGGCATCAGGTCCGGCGTGAATTGGACGCGCGAGAAGGAGAGGTCGAGGGCGTCGGCGACGGTCCTCACCAAGAGAGTCTTCGCTAGACCCGGGACGCCGACCAGGAGCGCGTGGCCGCCGGCGAGGATCGCGGCGACGAGATCATCCACGACGCCCGTTTGGCCGACGATGCGGCGGGAGATCTGCGCGGCGAGCGCTTCGCGAGCCGTCTTCAGGGCGTCGAGGAGATCTAGATCCCTGTCGGGTGACGGCAAGACTGATAGTGGGAAAAAGGTTGTAGCACGGCTAACGGCGGATGCTAGGTGGTCGCCGCGTGGACAGTGGCGAGTGGTGGTTGGATACTACCACAACGCGCTAGGGCAGGACGAAGTCTACGCGCTCGTCGACGGGGTGGTTCGTGCTGCGAAGGCGCGAGATGGCGGTGAAGCGGCCGGTGAGGGCGGCGCGGTCCCAGCGCTCGACGTAGGTGAGGGTCTCGCGGGAGCCGAGGAGGCGGTTCTGGAGGGCTTGCGTGTAGAGCTTGCCCTGGCTCGAGCGCCAGATCTCGCGGCCCACGGAATCGACGACGAGGAATTCGTGCGTCTGGCCGGTGGGGAAGCGCAGCTCGAGGGCGCGGTCGTGGAGATTGGTGACGTGCAGAGTAAATTGCACGCCGCTGCCGACGGAGACGCCGGTGGACGCGGCGATGGAGCCGTCGTTGGCGGCGCGGATGCTGGCGTCGTATTCCGGTGCGGGGTCCTTGCGAGCGGCGCGCGGGCCGCAGGCGAGGATGAGCGCGGCGGCGGCGATGAAGTAGAGGACGGGTCGATTGACGGAACGAGACACGAGTACCGCCCGCGATGCTGCGCCGAAAAAAAGAAAAAGGTGTGAGACGAGGGGAAGCGAAGTTAGCATGGGGAGAACGAGCGGTCAAGCACGGCGCTTCGGCTATGGCGTTTCGGCTAAGTGTGTGGCGGGCGGTGCGTTGGTCGCCTGTGACCCTGGTGTGGTGGGGTGCGCGACAGGGTTTGCGGTTTGCTTGCGAAAGATTTCACAAGCGGGTAAATTCCGCCGCGGAATGGAGGACGAGAAGCGCGAGGGCACTGATCGGGACTCCCCGGCGCCGACCGCGCCACCGGATGGCGGTGCGCCGCCCTCGTTCTATGGAGCGCGATTCGCGGGGCTGGGGTTGCAGTTCGTCGTCGCGATCCTGCTCTTCCTGTACGCGGGGCAATGGCTGGACCGGAAGCTGGGCACGTCGCCCCTCTTCGTGATCGTGGGCGTGTTCGCGGGCGCGGGGGGAACATTCTACAGCATGTATCGCGCGCTCGTGCACCCGCCAAAGAAAAAATCGAAGTCATGATCCGCGCGACGGCAATCGTGTTCTTGTTTTTCGGAGCCGTTTCAGTCGCGCTCATTGCGGTGGTGGGGTGGCTGCTGGCGCTGGTCTGGCCGGAGACCGCGGCGCGGCAGGCGCTGGTCGTGAGCGGGGTGATCGCGCTGGTGGTCCAACTGCTCGCGTTCGCGGCGGTGCGGATCGCGGCGCCCACGAACGTGATGGCGGGATGGGGGGTGGGGATGCTGCTGCGCTTCGGCGCGCTGGTCGCCTATGGGTTTCTCGCGGGGCGCACAATAGGGTTGCCGATCGCGCCGGCGCTCATGAGTCTGGTCGCGTACTTCTTCGTCACATCGCTCGTGGAACCGGTGCTCCTGAAGAGATGAAGCCCACGTCGCTCGCGTTCGCTCTCCTGTTCTGGGCCGCCACCGCGGCGATCGCCGCGTCGGCGTGGGCGCAGGAGCCGACGCCCGGCGCGCCGCCCGCCGTCGCCGTGGAACAGGCGCGCGTGGACATCATCACGCCGCACATCACCGATTCGCACGAGCTGGAGATCCCCTTCTACGGCGAGTACGAGCTGCCGCGCTGGGCGCCGGTGCACCTTGGGCGCCGCGTCGTCGACCTCTCGCCCACGAAGCACGTGGTGATGATGCTGGTGGCGGCGCTGCTCTGCCTGCTGACCATGCTCCTCGCGGCGCGCGCGGGCGCCCGCCAGACCGCCGAGCGGGGGCACACGCGCGGCTTCGCCGGCGCGATCGAGACGGTGGTGCTCTACGTGCGCAACGAGGTCGTGATGAAGAACGTGGGGCCGCACGGCGAGGGCTACGCGCCGTTCGTGCTCACCCTCTTCTTCTTCATCCTCTTCGCGAACCTGCTCGGGCTCATCCCGTACGGCTCCACCGCCACCGGCAACATCGCGGTCACGGCGACGCTCGCCGTCATCACCTTCCTCGTGATCGAGGGGGCGACGATGGCGTCGCAGGGATGGGGCTACGTGTGGACGATCGTCTACTGGCCGCACGACATGCCGCTGTACATGAAGCTGCCGATGAC
>JAYUMO010000220.1:0-2541 GCA_043762555.1 Gemmatimonadaceae bacterium
AAGGGCGCGACGGTGGGCGCCAAGGTGCAGGCGATGACGATGCTCGACCTGTTGCTCCGGCCCGCGCTCGTGGATTCGGCGTGGAGCTACTTTCGCAACGTCCAGACGAAGGACGTGAAGTACCAGCCGCTCATCCGTCCGGAGGACCGGCCGGCGATCGAGCTGAACGCCGAGATCATGGCGCGCTATCGGCCGGCGATGAAGGCGTTCTACTTCGATCCGAAGAAGTACAAGAGCTACCTGGAGCAGCTCGGCGTGACCTATCCGACGGTGCGCCGCGCGGACGGGAGCTGCGGGCAGGGCGCGGTGAATCCCTAGCCGGCGATCGCGCTCACTTCCAGCGGAAGAGCCTGAGCGCCGCGACGAAGCAGAGCACCAACCAGGCGGCCAGGATCCCGATCTGGCCGGCGACGCCGCCCCAGCCCGCGCCCTGCAGCATCGTGGCGCGGAGCGCGTCGTTGGCCGCGGTGAGCGGGAGCGCGCGGATGAACGGCTGGATCGAGGTCGGATAGCGCGTCCACGCGAAGAAGACGCCGGAGAAGACCCACATCGGGAGCATCACGAGGTTCATCAACCCCGAGGCGCCCTCCATGGTGCGCACGCGCGAGGCGATGAGCAGGCCGAGCGCGCTGAAGGCCAGCGACGCGAGCAGGCAGATCACGAACAGTTGCGTGAACGAGCCGCGCATCGGCACGTCGAACACGAAGAGTCCGAAGCCAAGCAGCGTCGCGACCTCGATGATGAGCATCGTGAGCCGGGAGAGGATGAAGCTGAGCAGGTACTGCGCGCGCGGCATCGGCGTGGCGATGAGCCGCTTGAGCAGCCGCTTCTTCCGCGCGTCGACGATCCCGAAGCCGATCCCCCAGATGCCGCTGCCCATCAGGTTCATCCCGAGGAGCCCGGGGATGACGAAGTCGATGTACCGCGAGCCGCGCTCGCTCACGATGTTCTCCCGCACCGCGGCCGGGTCCACGCGGCCCGCCGCGCGCTGCAGCGCGTTGTCGGCGAGCAGGCGCGCGGTGCGCGACTCAGGGCGCGTGTCGTCGTAGCGGAAAAGCACCCGGTCCGTCGCTTCCGGGATGACGAGCAGCGCGATCGCGCCGGTCCCGAGTGCCCGCGCGGCGGTCGTGTCGGTGAGCATCTCCGGCGCCAGGGCCTTCTCCCGCTCGAGCGCGTGGAGCGCCGCCGCGGCTCCCGGTGCTTGCGCGACGATCCCGACCTTGAGCACTTCCTGCGGCCGGTTCTTGAAGGCGATGCCGAGCCCCGCCGCGAGGAGGATCGGGAAGACGAACACCCAGAAGACCGCCTCCGGTTCGCGCAGGAACTCCCGGTAGCGCACGAGCGTGAGCTGCGCGAGCGAGTGCTCGCTCAGCGCGCGCGGCCGGGGCGCGGGCGTCTCAGTCATCGCGCAGATGGCGGCCGGTGAGTTTCACGAACACATCTTCGAGCGTGGCCGAGTGCGTGCGCAACTCGCTGAGCGTCACCCGCTGCCGCTCGAGCTCGGCCAGCAGCGCCGGGACGGCGCGGTGGAGCTCGGTGACCTCCAGCTGCCAGCCGCCGTTCGCCGCGCGCACCGCGCTCACGCCGGGGAGAGCGCGCAGCGCGTTGGCGTCGGCGGTGCCCGGCTCGAGGGAGAACTCCACCAGGTGCTCGGCGCAGATCCGGGCGATCAGGGCGCGCGGCGTGTCGAGCGCGATCACGCGCCCGTGGTCCATGATCGCCACGCGATCGCACAGGCGCTCGGCTTCGTCCATGTAGTGCGTGGTGAGGAGCGTGGTCCGGCCGGTGGCGCGGAAGCGGTCGATCAGCTCCCAGAGCTGCCGGCGCGCCTGCGGATCGAGGCCGGTGGTCGGCTCATCGAGGAAGAGCAGTTCCGGGCGTCCGATGACGCCGAGGGCGACATCCACTCTCCTTCGCTGCCCGCCGGAGAGCGACTTGATGCGGGTCTTCGCCTTCTCCGTCAGGCCGACGGCGGCGATCACCTCGTCGACGTCACGGGGGTTCGGGTAGAGGCGGGCGAAGTGGGAGAGCTGCTCTTGCACGCTGACGTTGCCGCTCTCGCCGGTCGACTGCAGCACGATGCCGAGGCGCGACTTCCAGTCGATGCCGCCGTGCTGCGGGTCGACGCCGAGCACGCTCGCGGTGCCGCCCGAACGGTCACGGTAGCCCTCGAGGATCTCGATGGTCGTCGACTTCCCGGCGCCGTTCGGGCCGAGCAGCGCGAAGGTCTCACCGCGCTCGATGTCGAAGGTGATGCCGTCGACGGCGGCGAACGAGCCGTACGTCTTGCGGAGATCATGCACACTCACGTGCTTCTCGCCGCCTGCGCTCTGCGTTCCGGTGCTGCTGATCTGGGTTGAGGTCATGAGGCAATGCTGGCGCGTGGATGTCGACGGGGCAATGGTGCACCGGCTACACCCCCATCAACCGATCGGTGGATGCCGCCCGCACGCTGCTACCCCGCCGTCATCTCCCCTGAGTTGCACGAAATGGCGGTTATGAGCGCCTCATAACCGCCAAAACATGCAACTCGGCCTCCGG
>JAYUMO010000221.1:0-1920 GCA_043762555.1 Gemmatimonadaceae bacterium
CTGGTGCTGCTCGTGGATGAGCGGCCGGAAGAAGTGAGCGAGATGATCTCGTGGGGACGCGGCGAAGTGATCGCGTCGAGCTTCGATATGCCGGCGGACCGGCACGTGGAAGTGACGGAGATGGTGCTCGAGCGCGCGCGGCGGCTGGTGGAGATGGGCAAGGACGTGGTGATCGTGCTCGATTCGCTCACGCGCATGGCGCGCGCGTACAACACGGTGGAGCGCGGCACGGGCCGCACGCTGTCGGGCGGACTCGACGCCACGGCGATGGCCAAGCCGAAGGCCTTCTTCGGATCCGCGCGCTGCGTGGCGCCCGAGAACGGCGGCGGCTCGCTGTCGATCATCGCGACCGCGCTCGTCGAGACGGGCTCGCGCATGGACGATGTGATCTTCGAGGAGTTCAAGGGCACCGGCAATTGCGAGATCAAGCTGGATCGCTCGCTCGCCGAGAAGCGCATCTATCCCGCGATCGACATCGCGACGAGCGGTACGCGGAAGGAGGAGAAGCTGTTCCGCGCCGACCAGATCGACGCGGTGTATACGCTGCGGCGCGGACTGCATCAAATGCCGCCGCAGGCGGCGATGGAATGGCTGATCAAGCGGATCGGGGCGACGGCGGGGAATGAGGCGCTACTTTCGGGGTTGTGACGAAGCCTAAGAGCGGTCCGTAGTCCATAGTCCGCAGGGAGATAGTAGAAAGTCGGCCCCACCCTTCGCCGCAGCGCAGAAGGATGGGGCCGGCTCGCTATTGCCTACTTTCTCCCTATGGACTACGGACTATGGACTATGGACTGCAGTCAATTCGTCCCACAGTCCCGCCACCGCGCGCATGCCTTTCACAAAATTCTCCCCACTCATCCACTCATTCGGCGCGTGCGCGTTCTCCCCGGGTAGTCCGAAGCCCATGAGTAGCACCGGCGCCCCCAGCACGCGCTGGAAATCGCCGACCACCGGGATCGAGCCGCCTTCGCCGACGATCACGGGATCTCTCGCGAAGGCGGTCTTCAGCGCGCGGCGCGCGGCGTCGAAGAGCGGACCGTTCAGCTCGGCGCGCCAGGGGCGGCCGCCGTGCAGGTGCTCGACGGTCACCGTCACGCCGGGCGGTGTCACCTTGGCGATGTGCGCCTTCATCAGCGCTTCGATCTCGGGCGGTGATTGGTCGGGCACTAAGCGGCAGCTCACCTTGGCCATCGCCTTCGCGGGGAGCACGGTCTTCGCGCCCTCGCCGGTGTAGCCGCTCAGCATGCCGTTCACCTCGCACGTCGGACGCGACCAGACGCGCTCGAGCGTCGTGTAGCCCTTCTCCCCCACCGCCGCCGGCGCGCCGGCTTCCTCGAGGAACGTGCGATCGCTGAACGGGAGACGCTTGATCTGTTCGCGCGCGGCGGGCTCCCACTCGCGCACCTTGTCGTAAAAGCCGGCGATCGCGATGTGACCGTCGGCATCGTGGAAGCTCGCGATGATCCGCGCCAGCGCGGTCGCGGGATTCATCACGGCGCCGCCGTAGCTCCCGGAGTGCAGGTCGCCCGCTGGGCCCCGCACGTCGATCTGGAAGTACGCGAGTCCACGCAACGAGCTCAGGATGCTCGGCAGCCCCGGCGCGAACATCGACGAGTCGGAGATCACCACGTAGTCGCAGGCGAGCCGCTTCGCGTTCCGCTCGATGAAGCGCTCCAGATTCTCGCTCCCGACCTCTTCCTCGCCCTCCGCGAGCACGATCATGTTGACGGGGAGCTTCTTCCGCACCGCGAGATGCGCCTGGATCGCCTTGATGTGGAGGAAGAGCTGTCCCTTGTCGTCCACTGAGCCGCGCGCGTAGATCCGCCCGTCGCGGATCACCGGCTCGAAGGGCGGCGACGTCCACAGCTCGAGCGGCTCGGCGGGCTGCACGTCATAGTGGCCGTACACGAGCACCGTCGG
>JAYUMO010000222.1:0-10822 GCA_043762555.1 Gemmatimonadaceae bacterium
ATGCTCCGCGGGAAGCGCGGCCGCGCCGAGCTGGCGTATCCGATGCCGAACGGCGAGATCCGCTACGGGTCGATCACCACCGCCCCGATCATCGAGAACGGGCAGGTGATGGGGGCGGTGGGCATCATGCGCGACATCACCGAGGCGCGCCGGCTGGCGGAGCAGCTGCTGCAGCGCGAGAAGCTCGCGGCGATCGGACAGCTAATCAGTGGCGTCGCGCACGAGCTCAACAATCCGCTCGCCGGGATCATGGCGTTCGCGCAGCTGCTGCACGCGACGGCCGCGATGAGTCCCGAGCAGCGCGACGCCGTGGAGACGATCCATCGCGAGGTGAAACGCGCCGCGAGGATCGTGTCGAACCTGCTTCTCTTCGCGCGGCAGCGGAGCCCCGAGCGGACGGGGACCGACCTCAACCAGGTGATGCTCGACACGTTGGAGATGCGCCGCTACGTGCTGCGCACGCAGCAGGTGGAGGTCGTCACCGACCTCGACCCGATGTTGCCGACGACGTGGGCCGACGCCTTCCAGCTGCAGCAGGTGGTGCTCAACCTGCTCACCAACGCCGAGCAGGCGCTGCACGGGTACCCGGGCGTCAAGCGCATCGTCCTCGCGACGCGGCGGCACGGCGGCCGGCTCCAACTGGTGGTGAGCGACAGCGGCCCCGGGATCCCGCCCGAGGCGCTCGATCAGGTGTTCAATCCGTTCTTCACCACGAAGGCGGTGGGCGAGGGAACGGGGCTCGGACTCTCGATCTCGGATGGCATCGTGCGGCAGCACGGTGGGGAGATCCGGGTGGAATCGCGGCCCGGCGCCGGCGCCACCTTCACGATCGAGCTCCCGCACGTCGTCGCGCCCCCCGAGCCGCTGAAGGAACAGGCGCCGGGCGAGGCGCTGCGCCCCGATGGGCGGAGCTTCCTCGTGGTGGATGACGAGCCCGCGCTGCGGAGCGCGCTGTCCATCTTCCTGAGGCGCTGTGGGCACGCGGTGCACACCGCCGAGAGCGGACAGGAGGCGCTGGCGCTCCTCGACCGGCGGCGGTACGACGGTATCTTCCTGGATGTGCGGATGCCCGACATTTCCGGCGCCGACGTCTACCGACGCCTGCGCGAGCGCGATCCCGCGCAGGCGGAGCGCGTGGTCTTCTCCACCGGCGACGTGGACGCGCAGGGGACGCGCGAGTTCCTGCGATCGTCGGGCCGGCCCTGCCTACCCAAACCGTTCGCGTTGGGCAGCGTGGCCGAGATGTTGGAGCGCGTGGCGCGTGAAGGGGCGGCGCGTTAGGTCGTCAATGTTGAGAGGCCTGGTTCCCCGGTGGAGCGATCGGCGATGACGGAACTCAAGGAGCACGACGGCATGGTCTGCCGCGCCTGCGGCAAGGAGGAGCGGGCGTCGGAGGGATATCCCTGCGTGGATTGCGGCACGTTCATCTGTCTCATCTGCTCCTTCCGCGGAGTGACGCTGTGCGCCGCGTGCCAAGCCAAGCACAAGAGCGCCGCGCCCACGAAGTGAGCGCGGACTTCTCGGCGCTCGGTGTTCGCGGGGGGCACGCGGCGGAGCGAGCCGTGCGCAACCTCTAGCTGACCATCGTCCCGGGCATCGGCGCCGCCACGTCACGCACGTGGAGCCGCAACTCCCCCTGACGCTCGCCGTCGAGCAGAATGTTCATCGTGTAGAGCCCCGGTTGGTCGAGCGGGAGATCGATCGGCGCGATGAGCGGCATGTCGATGTCGGTCACCCCCGGCGGCGGTGCGCCGATGTCCAGCTGGCCGGTGGACGACCAGAGCTCCTTTCCCTCGGGGTTCTTCCACGAGAACACCACCTGGTGCGCCCCCGCGTCGGCGCGCGAGCCCTTGAGGCGCACCACGAGATGCGCGCGCGGGTGGACGCTCGGGAAGGCGGTCACCTGCATGGCGTCGAACACCCCCAGGATGTTGAGCTTTCCTTCTTGCGAGAGATTGGCGCCGTCGGCGAAGAGCGCGAAGGAGAGGTGCATGTCGCAAACTACCGGCGCTCGGGCCTCGCAGCCAGCCGCTGTCACGCGGCACGCGGAGTCGGTAAGTTTCGCGAATGACCAGCGACCTCGAGGATCCCGCCGCGGCGCCGACGCTCGAGCGCGTGGTGCCGGGGCCGTCGGTCACCGATCTCCTGCTGGTGACGATGAGCTTCATCTGGGGGATCAACTACTCGGTGGTGAAGTACGGCGCCGCGGCGATCGCGCCGCTGGCCTACAACGGCGTGCGCGTGACGCTGGCGGCGGTGGTGCTGCTCGCGCTGGTGGCGTGGACCCGGCGGTCGATGCCGTCGCGGCGCGACGTCCTCACGCTGCTCGCGCTCGGCGTGCTCGGGAACGGGGTCTACCAGCTGCTCTTCATCGAGGGCGTGTCGCGCACGCGCGCGGGGGACGCCGCGCTCGTGCTCGCGGCGTCGCCGGCGTTCATCGCGATCTTCGGCCGCGCGCTCGGCGTCGAGCGGATCACGATGCGCGGCGTCGCCGGCATCTCCCTGTCGCTGCTCGGCATGGCCTTCGTCGTCTACGGTCGCGAGATCGCGTCGACGGGCTCCGCGCACTCCACGCTCGCCGGCAACGCGCTCGTGCTCGCGGGTTCCGTCGTCTGGGCGGGGTACAGCGTGCTGCTCAAGCCGCGCGCCGACCATCTGGACATCGTGACGATCTCCGCGTTCACGATGGCCGGCGGCGCGGTCGTGATGCTCCTCGCCGCCGCGCCGGCGCTCCTGCACACCGACTGGCGCGCGGTGGGGGCGCTCACCTGGGGCGCGATCGCGTACAGCGGCATCTTCGCCCTGGTGATCGCGTACCTCTTCTGGTACCGGGGCGTGCAGGTGCTCGGCCCCACGCGCACCGCCATGTATTCGAACCTCCAGCCGGTGATCGCGCTCGGCGCCGCGTGGGCGGCGCTCGGCGAGATCCCCACGCCCTGGCAGGCGCTCGGCGCGGGGACGATCATCGCCGGCGTCGTGCTCACGCGCACGTGAAACTCGTGCTCTTCGACATCGACGGTACGCTCCTCTGGAGCGACGGGGCCGGACGCCGGTCGATGAACGCCGCGCTGCGGGAGGCGATCGGTACCGCCGGCCCGGGCGATTACTCCTACGACGGCAAGACCGATCCGCAGATCGCGCGCGACATCATGACGCACGCCGGTTGCCCGAGCGACGAGATCGATGCGCGCATCCCGCCGCTGCTCGCGCGGTACGTGTCGCTCCTCGCCGAGGACCTGCGGGAGCGACGGCTGCAGCTCTTCGCCGGGGTGGCCGCCCTGCTCGACGCGGTGGACGCCGCCGGCGATCTCACCCTCGGACTGCTCACCGGGAACGTGCGCGCGGGCGCCGAGCTCAAGCTGCGCGCGGCGGGACTCGATTTCGCGCGCTTCCGGGTGGGGGCGTTCGGCTCCGACCACGTGGAACGGCCCGAGCTGCCCGCGATCGCGCAGCGCCGCGCACGCGAATCGCTCGGGCTCGAGATCCGGGGTGCGGACGTGGTCGTGATCGGCGACACGCCGGCCGACATCGCGTGCGGTCGCGGCATCGGCGCGCGGGCGATCGCGGTCGCGACCGGGCACTATCCGTCCGCCGAGCTCGCGCGCCACGCGCCGGCGGCGGTCTTCGCGACGCTCGAGGACACGCCGGCGCTCCTGAAGGTGATCCGCCATGTCTGACGTCGGGGCGCCGCTGACGGTGACGGCCACCGGGCTGGTGCGCGGCCAGGAGCTCGCCGGCTCGGCAACGGTCGCGCTGCGCGGCGAGCTCTTAGAGCTCGTGACCCGGGCGGCGCGGCACGCGCTGCCGGTGGCGGCGCTCGACGGCGCGAGCGTGCTCGAGAGCGGCGCGCTCGAGCTGTCGCTCGACGGCGGCGACGTGATGGTGCTCTTCGCCGGGATCAACGGCGCGGCGGCGCTGGCCGCGCTGGGCGAGGCGTTGCTGCGCCGCGCGTGCGCGATGCCCGAATTCACGCGGGCATTGCGCGGGCTCGGCTCGCATTGCGCCCGCCCGGGTTCCGAGCACGACCGGTTCTTCCGTCCGTTGCTCGAGGCGCGGCGCGGCGCGGAACGGTCGCCACGGCACGAGGGCGCGCGGCTCGCCTTCGACGCGGCCTCGCTGCGCGCGGCGTTCACGCGGCGGTTGCGCGAGATGGCGTACGCGCGGCATCCGATCGAGCCCCCCGAGCGGCGCGCGCTGGAGGCGGAGGCCACGGACGTCGCCGCGCCGCTCTACGCCGCGATGGCGGAGCTGGATGTCGCCCAGCGCGCGGTGGACGGCGCCGCCGACATCGACCGCTTCGCGCGCTGGCGCGCCTGGACCGCCGCGCTGCAGGCCGTGTTCAATCGCGCCGACGATGCGTGGCTCGACCTCCAGCCGGTGTTCGCCGCGGCGCCGGCGCGCACCAGCGGTTGGCGGCGGCTGCTCCGCGGCCGGCGGCGCGAGGCCGACACGTGATCGCGGGCATCGGACTCGACCTCGTGGACGTCGCCCGCGTCCAGCGGCTCATCGCCGCCAAGGGGGAGCGCGCGCTGCAGCGCCTCTTCACCGGCGGCGAGGCCACGTACGCGGCGGCGAAACAGCGCCCCTTCCTGCATCTCGCGGCGCGCGTCGCGGCCAAGGAGGCGGCGTTCAAAGCCCTCTCCGCGGCCGGCGGCGCCCGCGGGATCGGATGGCGCGAGATGGAGGTCGTCACCGGCGCCGACGGGCGCCCCGCGCTCGCGCTGCACGGCCGCGCCGCCGCCTGCGCGGCGAAGCTCGGTGTCACCCGCGTGCACCTCACCCTCTCGCACAGCGAGACCACGGCGGGTGCGGTGGTCATCCTCGAACGGAGCGCCACCGCCGCCCGCGGGCGCAACTGAAGCCGATGACCAAGTTGCGCGTCAGCTGTTTCTCCATCTCCGTCGACGGCTATGGTGCGGGCCCCAACCAGGACCTCCAGAATCCCCTTGGCGTGGGCGGCCTCGCGCTGCACGAGTGGAACTTTCCCACACGCACTTTTCGATCGATGCAGGGAGAGGACAACGGCGCGACGGGCATCGACGAAGACTTCGCGGCACGGGGCATGACCAACATCGGCGCGTGGATCATCGGCCGTAACATGTTCGGGCCGATCCGAGGCGCGTGGCCCGACGACAAATGGAAAGGATGGTGGGGCGATGACCCACCGTACCACACGCCGGTGTTCGTGCTCACGCACCATCCCCGGCGATCGATCACGATGGAGGGCCGCACGACCTTTCACTTCGTGACGGACGGCATTCACGCCGCGCTCGACCGGGCGACCGGAGCGGCCAATGGGCGCGACATCCGGCTCGGTGGCGGCGTCTCCACGATCCAACTATTTTTGCGGGCCAAGCTTGTCGACGAGATGCACTTCGCCATCGCCCCCGTGCTGCTCGGCTCAGGGGAGCTTTTTTTCGGCGGCGTCGATGTCACGGCGCTCGGCTACCAATGTGTGGAACACGTTCCGAGCGCCAATGCCACACACGTAGTCTTGGCAAAGCGTCCCGGTTAAGCTCTCCCGAGAATCACGGTGCACGACCAACCCCCCACTCGTCGCTTGATTACGGTCACCCGTTCGATCTCGATTCTCCTCCGCCCGATGGCGATCGGCTTCGCCCTCCTGCTCGCGGCCCCCGGCCGCGCCGCCGCCGCCGCCGCCGCCGATTCGCTCGCCGGCGTCGTGCGCGACACGGCAGGGAAGCCGCTCGACGCGGCCACGGTCACCATCGCCGAGCTCAACCGGTCGGTCACTTCCGGGTCCGACGGCGGCTTCGTCCTCCGCGACGTGGCGGCGGGACGCTACACCCTCATCGCGAAACGGCTCGGCTACGCGACCATGACCTCGCCGGTGGCGGTGCCGAGCGCCTCGCCCGTCGTGATGGAGATGCATCTGTCGCCCCTCCGCCTCGCGCCGGTGACCGTCACGCCGACGCGCACGCCGAGCCTGTCGCTCACGTCACCGATACCGGTGGACCAGGTCGGTCCCGACCGCCTCCGGCGGGATGCCCAGGTCTCGATCGCACACGCCCTCGACGGCGTTGCCGGGATGCGGGACATCTCGACGGGCCTTCAGGTGGGCACGCCGGTGGTGCGCGGGCTCGCGGGACCGAACGTCCTCGTGCTCGACAACAGCATGCGCCTCGAGGACTTCTCTTGGAGCACCGAGGATGGACCGTCCGTGGATCCGTGGTTGGCCGAGAACGTGGAGGTCATCCGCGGACCGGCGAGCGTGCTCTATGGCTCGAACGCGATCGGCGGCGTGGTAAACATCCTCCCCCCAGCCGTTCCGGACGCGCTGGGCAAGGACGCCTTCACGCGCATTGGGGGTGAGATCTACGGTGGCACGAACAACTCCGAGTTCGGCGCGATCGTGCGGGCGGAAGGAGCGAAGGGTGGATTCGGCTGGCGAGCCAACGGGATCGTCCGGACGGCGGACAACTTCCACACGCCGACCGGCAACCCCGCAACGCCCACCGGCGACATCTATGATACCGGCTTCGACGCGCTGAACGGCGATATCGCCGTCGGGCTGCGCGGGGACAAGTCGTCGGGCGAAGTGCGCTGGGTGCACTACGGCGGGAAGTTCGGGATCCTCGACGGACCGCCCGTGCCGGACGACAACACGAGTGGCCCGCTCCGCAAGACGAATGATGACCGGGTCCAGCTCGGCGGGAACTTCCTGATGGGTGATTCGCGACTCGAGGTCAAGGCGCAGTGGCAACGGCACGGATTGCAGGAGGTCGTCGGCGCCAGCCGCGCCGCACTCGCGCCACCGGAGATCGATCTGGAGCTCACCACGACGACGGCTGACGTGCTCTGGCACCATGAGAAGGGCGATTGGCTCACCGGGACGATCGGAGTCTCCGGGATGTACCAGACCAATCTTTCCAGCGGCGAGGTCCCGCTCGTCCCCGATGCGACCACCACGAGCACCGGGCTCTTCGTGCTCGAGCAGGCGACCAAGGGCAAGTGGAGCGCGCTCGTCGGGCTCCGGGGCGACATCGGGAGCATTCATGCCGATTCCAGCACCGATCTGGCGCTGAGCGCCCAGACGCGCGACGCCAACGCGTTCTCCGGCGAGATCGGCGCCGTCTACCGGCCGCTGCCGCAGCTCGCGCTCTCGTTGAATGTGGGGCGCGCCTACAGCGCTCCGTCGCTGCAGCAGCTCTTCGCGAACGGCGAGCTCCCGGCCGAGGGGATCTACCTGATCGGGCTGCCGACCGCCGTACCGCAGGTGAGCCTCGACTTCGACGGGGACGTGCGCTGGGTCACGCCGAAGCTCTCCGCCGCGATCTCCGTGTACCGCACGCTCGTGGACAATTATCTGTACTTCTCTCCGACGGGCGACAGCACCCCCGTGCCAAACGACGCCGGCGGTCTCGACACGATCCCGAATTACGCGTATCAGCAGACCTCGCACGCGACGCTCACCGGACTCGATCTCTCGCTCGAGTGGGCGGCGACGCGCGCGTTCACGATCCGTGGTCGCTACGACCTGGTGAACGGGACGAACGACGCGATCGGCGAGCCGCTGCCGTGGCTGCCGCCGCCGCGCCTCGATCTCGCGGTGGAGTGGCACAACCCCGGGCCGACCACCGTCTACGCGTCCTTTGGGACGCACATCGTCGCGAAGCAAACGCGACCCTCGCCGGAGGACGGCTACATCCCGCCCGGCTACACGCTCTACGAGCTCGGCGGCGGCGTCGGATTCCCCTTCGGCGCGCGCACCATGCAGTTCGATCTGCGCGTGACGAACCTCTTCGACACCGGCTACGCGGATTTCCTCAGTCGCTACAAGACTTTCGCGTACGGGCAGGGGAGGAATTTCATCTTCCGGCTGTCCGTTCCGATGTAGCGACCTGGCTCGGTAGTTCGAAAAACCGGGAATCGGGACTCGGGAATCGGTGGAGGCATGAACACTTTGGTGTGGTACCACATCAAAGTTGTTCTTCATCCACCGATTCCCGATTCCCGATTCCCGGTCCGTGCCAGCTCTACCCGAGCCCTATCGCGATCGCGACAAATATCGCGAGTAGAGCGCCGAGCACCATGATGGCGACGATCGGCGCGGCGAAGCGGAGCCACTTGTCGTAGGACACGCCGGCGGCGGCGATCACGGCCATCATCGCGCCGTTGGTCGGGGTGAGCAGCTCGCACATTCCGGCGCCGGCCTGGAAGGCGAGCACCGTGACCTGACGGGAGAGGCCTAGTAAGTCGGAGAGGGGCACCAACACCGGCATCGTGAGCGCGGCCTGGCCGCTGGTGCTCGGCACGGCCACGTGGATCGCGCCTTGCACGGCCACCATTCCCGCGGCGCTCGCGGCGAGCGGGAGATGTTGAAGCGGCATGAAGAGGCCGTAGACGATCGTGTCCATCACGTGCCCTTGCTCGAGGACTACTCGGATCACCCGCGCGAAGCCGAACAGGAGCGCGGCATAACCCATCGAGCGAAAGCCGTCGGCGAGGCCGCCCGCGGTGCCGTTCACGCCGAGCCCGCCGGCGAGGCCGGCGACGATGCCGAGCGCGAGGAAGATCGCGGCGCCCGACGTCTCGAAGTCCCAGCCCCAGGTCGTGATGCCGAGCACGAAGATCGTGAGCGCGGCGGCCACGATGAGCATCACGGCGTACGAACGCGCCGCTGAGGAACCGGGCGGCGCCGCTTCCCCCGCCGGCTGCGGCGCGCCCCGTGTGCGAATGGCGTATCGCATCGTCGCCGCCGTCCAGAGGGCGAGCGCGATCACGAGCATCACGGCACGGAATCCGGACGCGGAGCCCACCGGCAGGCCGGCGATTCGCTGCGCGATGATCGTTTGGAAGGGATTCCATGGGCTGAACGCGGCCCCGATCATCGCCGCGCCCACGCTCATCGCCGCCGCCGTGAGCGCGTCGAATCCGACGCGACGCGTCACCAGGAGCAGCAGCGGAATCAGCGCGATGATCTCCTCCTGCATTTGCTCCACCGCGCCCATCGTCCCGAATAGCAGGCAGAAGACGGGGACGATCATCGTTTCCCGTTCGCCGAGCACGTGCGCGAGCCCGTCCACCGCGCCGCGGAGCGCGCCGGTGCGATCCACTACGGTGAGCGCGCCGCCGGCGAGGAAGACGAAGAAGATGACGCCCGACCCCGCGGCGAGCCCGGTCGGCACCGCGACCATCGCCGCCCAAGGACCGACCGGCTGCGCCTCCACGCCTTTGTAGGTGCCGTTCACCACCACCGACCGATGCGTCGCCGGATCTTCGCGCCGCTCGTATTTGCCGGCGGGGAGTACCCAGGTGAGCGCGGCCGCGAGGAAGATCCCGCCGACGAGCAGCGCCAGCGGATCGGGCATGGTGAACTTTCGGATTTTCATGGCGACGAATCTGTCCGTCGCCGTGCGCCGCCGCTATCCCCCGGCGCGCGAGAGCCCGAAACGCAGCGCCACCCGCTCCGCGCTGAGCGGTCCGCCGTGGCCCACGTACAGATGCCGCGCTCCCGTCGCGAGCACCGCGCGCAGCGAGCGCGTCGCCTGCCGGTCGTCGTCTTGGAAGTACGCGACGTTCGGAACGCTCCGGCGCACGAGCCCGCCCAGATATCCGCCCATGAGCAGATCCCCCACCACCGCGTCGCCGCCGGGGAGGATCAGCGACACCGAGCCCGGCGTGTGCCCGGGCGTCTCAATCACGCGCGCGTCGAGCCCCACGTCGTGCAGCGATCGCCCGCCGTCCAGCACGAGATCGGGCTGCGTCGGATCGCCGCGCCCGCCTTGCACGAACGGCGCCGCCAATCGCGCCGTGAAGCAGGTCGGCCGCAACGGCGCATTGTGCCCCATCCGCAGCATCTCGGCATCCGCCGCATGAACGGCGATCGGCGCGCCCGTGCGTCGGCGCAGCTCCCCCGCGCTGCCCGTCACCGCGAGATGCCCATGCGTGAGCAGGATCAGCGCCAACGTATGCGGCTCCACTCCCTTCCCCCGGATCGCCGCGAGGATGCGCTCGGTTTCGCCGAGCGATCCGGCGTCCACGAGGATCGGTCGCGCCCCCCGAATGAGATACGCGTTGGACAGCTTAAGGCGGAGGATGTGAACGCTGGCGAGGTCAGGCATGTGGGACTAGCATGGGGCGCGCGGTCGGGTGAAGCAACTGCGGGTCTCGGCACTCGGCACTCGGCGCTCGGCAGTTGCTAGCTCCTAGCAACTCCCTCCGGACTCTGGACTCTGGACTCCGGACTATGGACTATGGACTACGGACTGCTGTTCGTCTCTCCCCGGAGCCCCCATGCCTACCTCTATCAAGCAACGCACCACTCTCCCCGCACCGCCGGCCAAGATCTACCGCATGCTCATGAACTCCAAGGAACACGCTCGCTTCACCGGTGCGCCGGCGACTATCGGGACCAAGGTCGGCGATCGTTTCACCGCCCACGGCCCCTACATCGTGGGCTTCAACGTGGAGCTCATCGAAGGCAAGCGCATCGTCCAAGCGTGGCGCGGCAGTGACTGGCCCCCGGGCGCGTGGTCGATCCTCTCGATCGATCTCGAGCGCGCGAAGGGCGGGAAGACGGCGCTCACGCTCACGCAGCACGGAGTCCCTCCCGCCCACACTCGGAGTATCGCGCAGGGCTGGAAGGACTACTACTGGGAGCCGATGAAGTGCGTGCTCGGGGAGTGATACCGGTCTCGGCCTCGGCCTCGGCGGTTGCTCGTCGCTCGCCACTCCCTGCGGACTATGGACTAAGGACTAAGGACTACGGACGGCTCGTGTTGCAATGGGGCTCCTCAGCCCGCACTTTCTCGCGATGCCCGAAGCCGCCCGCACCGCTGCGGAAATTTCCGCGGTCGAA
>JAYUMO010000223.1:0-1960 GCA_043762555.1 Gemmatimonadaceae bacterium
CCGCGGTACTGCGAGGCCCGGCATCGCGCATCGCGGCGATCGCCGCACCGCGAGGCACCGGCGTCACGACCGGTCCCTCGATCTTCCATCGCGCGCGGCCTGCCGGCGCACAGCACTCGTTCCCTCATCATTGGCGGGCCCTCGACCGATCGTCCACCCGGCAGTGAAATAACAGAAACAAAAAAGGCGCGGGGATCCATGCTGCCGATCCCATCGCGCCTTCGACTCGCGAGCCACATCGCTCGCCCGTCAAGGTGGCTGCCTGCGCAGCCTATGTCATCCTGCTCCCTCGATAAATAGAACGAACCCCGGCGGCGCGCAAGGGGGAGTGTGGACGCCGGGTGATCTCTACTACACCCGATCCAGCGCGAGTTCCAACTTCCGGCGCAGCTCTCCGAGCGCCTTCGATTTGAACGCCGTCTTCGACTCCTCGAGCACCTTGATCGTCCCCTCGACGACCGCCTGGAGTTGCGCGCCCCGAGGGCAGTTCAGCAGCTGACAGGCGTGCTCGCCCACCGGCTGCTTCGCCAGCGCCCGGCCGAGGTGCTCTATGTCGGTGAGCGAGCCCATCACGTTGCGCAGGGTGAGCGTGAGGAAGAGGTCCGCCGGCACCTTGCCGTCGACGGTCGCTTCGCCCGTGGCGAGCTGCTGGAGATCATCGCGCCACGACCGCATGCGCTGCTCCGCGCGCTGCATCGCCTGGTACAGACGGAAGCGCTTCACGGCGCGTCCCACCCGGTCGAGCAGCTCCGGGAAGACGACCGGCTTCGTGAGATAGGCCACCACTGGGAGATCGATGCACGCCACCGCGCTGCGCACGGACGGGAAGCCGGTGAGGATGATCACCGGGAGTCCGCCGCACCCCTCGGCGATCCGCCGCACGAGCTGCAGGTCCGAATTACCCGGCATCTCGAGGTCGGTGATCAGGAGATCGAACTCGGCCGCCCCCGCTTCCGCCAGCGCGCGCGCGCCGTCGCGCGCCGTCACACAGTCGTAGCCCTCGGCGCGCAACAGGTCCGCGGTGGCGCTGAGGAAGGTGGCCTCGTCATCGGCCAGCAGGATCCGTCCGGCGTTCGGCATGGTTAGGCTCCCTCCGGGATCCGGGTCAACGGCAACGTCACGACGAATTCGCATCCTCCGCCCTCCACTTCTTCGATCGCGATCTTCCCCCCGGCGGCGGTCACCGTGCGGTGCACGAGCGCGAGGCCGAGTCCCATGCCGCCGGTGGAGATCCGGCCGTCCTTCGTGCTGAAGAAGGGCTCGTAGATCCGCTCCCGCACCTCCGGCGGAACGCCGGCCCCGTGATCGCGAACGCGCAGCTCGAAATGCCCGTTCGTCGCGATCGTCCGCACGTGCACGGTCTGCCCCGACGGCGACGCCTCGATCGCGTTCTGCACCAGGTTGTACGCGATCTGCCGGAGCATCGCGCTCGGCAGCGCGATCACCGTGGGGCAGCGGCTCAGGTCCATCTCCACCCGCACGCCGGCCGCGCGATTCACCTGCTCCAGGAAGGCCACCGCATCGCCGAGCACCGTCGCCACCGCCGTCTCGCCCGTCGCGTCGTGCTCGGGCCGGTAGGTCTCGTAGAGCTGGCGGGTGACGGCCGCGATGCGCGCGATCTCCCGCTCGATCGCCCCCACGTACGCGAAGTGCGGATGGCTGGAGGGAATGGCGCCCTTGATGAGCAGGAAGGAGCTCTGGATGCCGGCGAGCGGATTGTTGATCTCGTGCGCCACCCGCGCCGCAACGCGTCCCATCGTGGTCAAGGTGTCCACTTCACGCAACGTCGCCTCCGCGCGCCGGCGCGCCGTGAGATCGCGCGCCTCCACGAGGAGCTGCGTCGGCGCGCCGGTCTCATCGAGCAGCGGCTTCACGGCGATCTCCAAGTGGATGGTGGCGCCGTCGGCGCCGCTCACCTGATCCTCGTAGCGCTGCGTCGCCCCCGCGAGCGCGGCCGACG
>JAYUMO010000224.1:0-3496 GCA_043762555.1 Gemmatimonadaceae bacterium
GCCTCGGCCTCGGCAGCGAGTGGGCGTTAGCCCACGAGCCCCTTCTCTCCACTATCTGCCGAGGCCGAGGCCGAGACCGGTCGTTAGATCCGCCCGGAGCGCGCCAACTTGGTGATGCGGTTCGCCGCCCGGAAAGCGAGCGCCATAATGGTCATCGTCGGCTGCCCCCGCCCCGAAGTCACCAGCGAGCTCCCATCTACCACGAAGAGATTCGGCACATCATGCGCCCGGTGATCCGCGTCGACCACCGACGTCGCCGGATCGCTGCCCATGCGGCACGTGCCCAGCAGATGCGGACCGCCGTTCGACGGGCCCTTGAACACGTCCACGATGTCGCGCCCGCCGGCCGCCTCGAGCAGCTCGTGCGCCCGCGCCAGATACCACGTGTCCATCGCGAGGTCGTTCGCGTGCGACTTGAAGGTGAGCCGTGGGGCCGGCAGTCCCCACGCGTCCTTCTCCGTCGGATCCAGATCGACGCGGTTCGCCAGCACCGGGAGCTGCGTCGCGTGCCCGGCCGCCATCGCGCTCCGCGACATCATCTCGCGCGCGCGCCGCTTCCAATCGCGTCCCCAGCCCGGCGTGAGGAATCCCGCCGAGAAGGGCGTCATCGCGCTGCGCATGTCGAAGCCGCCCCCGCCATAGAGGCCCGATTCCTTCGGCATGACCACCTGATCCCAGACGACCCGTGAGACCACCGCGCCCTTCCAGCCATTGACCTCGTGATCGAAGGTCGCCGAGGACATGACGAAGCCGTTGAACATGATGTTGCGCCCCACCATGTCGCTGGAATTAGCGAGGCCGTGCGGGAACGCCGTGGACCCCGACATCAAGAGGAGCTTGGCGGTCTCCAGTCCGTTGGCCGAGAGCACCACCGCCTTGGCGCGCTGGAAGATTTCGCGCTTGTCCTTGTCGAAGTACGTGACGCCGGTGACGCGCCCATTCGGGCCGGTCTCCACGCGGCTCACGTAGCTGAGCGGCCGGATCTCGCAGCGGCCGGTCGCGAGCGCGGACGGGATCATCGAGATGAGCGTGCTCGACTTGGCGCCCACCTCGCATCCCATCGCGAAGCAGAAGCCGCAGGCGATGCAGCCGCTCCGGCCATTGTGCGGCTTGGAGAGGATCGCCATCGGCGCGGGCCAGGGATGCCACCCCAGCTTCTTCGCCCCGCGTTCCAACAGCACGCCCTCCGACTTGATCGGGAGCGGCGGCACGGGGAAGCCCTTCCGTCGCGGCGGCTCGAAGGGATTCCCAGCCAATCCGGAGACGCCGACCTCCCATTCGACCTTCGTGTAGTACGGCTCGAGGTCGGCGTAGGTGATCGGCCAATCGGCGATGCTCGACCCGTCGGGGACGCCGAACTTGCTGGCCTGCTCGAACTCGACCTCGGGAAACCGCCAGAAGTTCGCCGTGTAGTGCACCGACCCGCCGCCGACCACGCGACCGTACAGGAACCAGGGCGCCACCTTCGCGGTGTCCGCTTCGTTTTCGCGGAAGGTGCCCGGTTGCAGTCTCGGATCGCTCGTGAGCCCGTGCTGCTGGTTCACCCAGAGCTCGTCGTGCTTGAACTGTGGCGTCGTGATCCACGGCCCCTGCTCGAGCACCACTACGGACAAGCCGGCGCGCGCGAGCTCGCGGGCCACGATGCCGCCCGCCGATCCCGAGCCCACGACGACGAAATCGACGGCGGTGCCCGGCGCGTATTTCTTCATCGATGGAAGGCCGGCGGCAGCGCCCTGGGGGTGCACGTGATGCGCGTCAGACACGGTCGTAGTAGCCGAAGGGGGCCGTCCAGAAGAAGCGATCCTCGAAGCCGAGCATCTTCCACCCGGCCTTCCGGTAATTCCCGCCGTACGAGGGATCGGCGAACATCCCGAGGATCGTGAAGGCGCGGATTCCTTCGAACGAGTCCTTGTGAGCTTTCTCGAATTCCGTGAGCACCGCCACTTGGTCGGCGTCGCTCAGGCTCACGAACGTCGCGCCGCCGGGCGGGCGCTGCGCCGTCGCCTGCGTCAGCTCGTCCAGCGCTTTCATGAATTCGACCCCGTCATCCTTCATGAACCCGGCAACCGCGCGGTCGATGAAGCGCACGACCTTCGCCTCCCGCGCTCCCGGCAGATCATCGGTGGGTACGAGTTGCGCCGTCACCGCATCGAGCATCGCAGCCTGCTCCGCGGTGAGCGCGAGCCAGCGCTCTCCCGTGTCGGCTGCCGCAATGGCCCCCGCCGCCTCGAGCTCGCTCGCGTGCGCGCTCAGCCACGCCACCGCCGTCCCGGCCGCCACCGCCGCCAAGAACCCCCGCCGCGTCACCTGCGCCTCGATCATCGCGCCTCCGAGAAGGATTCGTCCGGCTGCAAACTTACGCCGCCCGCCAATCCTCCGACAGAGCCGAAGCGAGCGTCGTTCGTCGGAGACCGGCGATGGCAAACGCGTATGTGTTCACGCGACAGTCGGCCCAAGCGCGCAAGGGACTCCACGTGGGCGCGCCAAATGAGAATTCTCCAATCTCGAGCGCGCCCATTGTCACTGACAACCTCGTGGCCCCGCCGAACATTGGCTCCGTGTCGAGACACGTCGCGAACTTCTCGCGCCTCGACGCGGTGCTCTCCGTCGTATTCGCCCGGGTCGTCGTCTCCTGCGGAGGCGACGCGTCGGACCCGGCTCCGGCGAGGCTCACTTTGGTGGCCAGAACGGTCGGCGTGGACGTGGATCGCGGTGGCGACACGCTGATGATCGAAGGTGGCTCGCCACATGGTCCGCAGTCGGCACGTCGGTGATCGACGATGTGCCGGCAGGCACTCACCCCTCTCGGTTGGCGGGATAGCGGATGACGAGGGCTCCGCCCGCACGGCCCGTGATGGTGGGCGGGGTGGGGCGACCCTACCGAACGGAGGACGCCATGGCCACGATCTTTCGTCGTTCGCGCGCGATCCTCGCACTCGTTTCGTTGCTCTCCCTGGGCGTGCTGGGAGGCGTTTCGCCGGGCCTCTCAGGAGACGAGCTGCATGAGGCGCTTTGGGCCAGCCTGATGGCGTGCTCCAACAGCACGGGCGCGATCGCGCCGTGCACATCCACGGCGACAGTCAGCGTGAACAGCACCGGGAATCTCTTCATCGTCACCATCACGAACAACTCGGGCGGCTTCGTCGAAGGGAACACCACGTGCGCGACGACGGCCCCGGTCACGGCGTGCACGATGATGAACGGCACGTATTCGTTGAATGGCCACACCTCGATGACCGACACCGCGCTGTACGATGTTGGCGCGTCACCGGGAACGGGGACGGTGACGGTCACGACGGGCGGCTTCATTGGCACGCTCACGGCGACGCGAACCGTTACGGTGACGGTGCCCCCATATGCCGTGCTTCTGACCCCGAAGAACCAGCCGCAGATCGCGAGAGATGGTCCGGGGAATTGAGACAGGGGGGTAAGTAGACAACGCCGCTCTCGTCGGCGAAGATATCGTCGAATCCTGGGAGAGCACACTCATGCGACG
>JAYUMO010000225.1:0-1613 GCA_043762555.1 Gemmatimonadaceae bacterium
GGCCAAGCTCGAGAGCTGCCGTCTCCAGCTGCAGAACATGCGGCTCGACATCCTCCGGCTCCGCGCCGGCGGCGTGGCCGAGGCCGCGGCGCAGATCACGCAGCTCACCATGCGCGCCCGCGCGCTGGCCGACGACGTGGACGCCGCCATCCTGGGCGTCGATGAAGCGCGGCTCGCGGCCGGGACCGCTTCGCGGCGGGGTCCGCGCCGGACGTGACCGACGCGATGCGCGACCGCGTGATCGCAGCGGTCGGCGACCAATACGACATCCAAGCGGAGATCGGGCGCGGCGGGATGGCCGTGGTCTACCGCGCCGCCGACCTCCGGCTCCGCCGCCGCGTGGCGCTCAAGGTGCTCCCGCCGGAGTTCGCCTTCCGCGAGGACGTGCGCCGCCGCTTCCAGCGCGAAGCCGAGATGGCCGCGCGGCTCTCGCACCCGAACATCGTGCCGATCTACAGCGTGGACGAGCGCGGCGGCGTCGTCTTCTTCGTGATGGCGCTCATCGAAGGGGAGAGCCTCGCGACCCTCCTCGCCCGCGCGCCGCGGCTTCCCGTCCCGAACGCGCGCCGCATCCTGCACGACGTGGCCGACGCGCTCGCCTACGCGCACGCGCATGGCGTGGTCCACCGCGACATCAAGCCGGACAACATCCTGCTCGACAGCGAGAGCGGCCGGCCGATGGTCACCGATTTCGGCATCGCGCGCGCGGCGGAATCGGACGGCCAGCTCACCGTCACCGGCGTCGCGGTGGGCACGCCGGCGTACATGTCCCCCGAGCAATCCATGGGGGAACGTGAGCTCGACGGACGGAGCGACGTGTATTCGCTGGGCGTCGTCGGCTACCAGATGCTCGCGGGTGAGCTGCCCTTCAAAGCGAGCAACACGCCGGCGATGATGATGAAGCACGTGAGCACGATCCCGCTGCCGCTGCGCGAGCGGCGCGCCGACTGCCCGCCGGCCCTCGCCGCGGCGATCGACCGGTCGCTCGCCAAGCGGCCCGACGACCGCTGGCCCTCGGCCGCGGCCTTCCGCGACGCGATCGACGCGCGCGATGAGGGCGGGGTGCCGTGGCGCCACCCGCAACCCGAAGCGCGCCCGGAAGTCGTGCCGGGGCCCGTGCCCTTCGACTTCGCGCCGACGCCGATCGGCGCGCCGATCGGCCGTCTGCCCGGACTCCCGCCGCTCGGTTACCCGCTCTCGCGGCGCGATCGCCGCCGACTGCGGCGCGAAGGACTGGACGATGTCCTCGACGACTACCTCCGCGAGCGCCCGCTCGAGCAGCGGATCATGAAATTCCGCCGCAGCCTGGGCAGCACCCTCGCGGTCCTCGTCATGCTCGGAGGGATCAATCTGTTCACCTCCCCGCATTTCCCCTGGTTCATCTTCCCCGCGCTCGGCATGGGGATGGGACTCATGGGGCAGTGGAGCCGCCTCTGGAGCGAAGGGGTGACGTTCGGCCAGGTGTTCGGCCCGAACGCGGTGCGCACCATACGCGCCGCGCGCGCGCAGGCGAAAGCGTCCATCGCCCCCGCCGGAGCCGCGCCGCCCGATGCCGCCGCCCTCGCCACGTCGCTCGCGCCGCCTGACGTCCTCGGCGGGCCGCACGGCGGCGC
>JAYUMO010000226.1:0-1925 GCA_043762555.1 Gemmatimonadaceae bacterium
ATCGGTGTACTTCCGGTGCGTCGTCATCGGATCCTCCCGGCTCTCCGGCCGCTCGGGACCCTCCGATTCTACACTGGCCGACTCTCGGGGGAAACGTCACAGGCCCTACTGTACATCGCGTGTTTCCTCATCACGCTCCGCTGGTTTTGAAACCACTTCTAGTTCTCACTCTCGCCCTCGCGTGTCTCCTCCCGCGCCCCGCCCTCGCCCACCCCGGCTCCGGCATCGTCGTTGACCGGCAGGGCGTGATCTATTTCCTCGACACGGGCGCCGGCGTGTGGAAGATCGACGCGCACGGCACGCTCACCCAGATCCCGAGCCAGCGCTTCCATTGGATGACCCTCGACGCGAGCGACGCGTTCCGCACCGCCCAGCCGCCGTCAGGCCCCGGCTGGGAGATCGATCGCGTGAGCACCACGCCCCCACTGCTGATCGCCAGCGACTTTCCGATCGTGATGGGTCTGGACGGCGATCTCTACTATCCGTCCCAGGGTTCGAAGGATCTGCGGATCCTGCGAATGATGCCTTCCGGACAGAGCGTGGTGCTGGCAACTCTTCCGCCCACCACTGCGCACGGTCCGCTCGACCATCTGAATGGTCTCGCAACCGGTCCCGACGGTTCCCTCTACTACACCGAGGACGACGCGATCCGGCGGATCACGCCGCAGGGCCAAGTCTCGGCCGTCGTGAAGGACCTCGTCCTCACCGGCTGCGCGCCGATCCCCGGGAACGAGGGTCCGTTCCTGCGCGGACTCGCGGTCGACGCCCACGGTACCATTTACGTGGCGGCCAGCGGATGCGGACGCGTGCTGAAGGTCACCCCCGACGGCCACGTGTCCACCGTCATCCAGCTCCGAAGCCCTTGGTCCCCGACCGCGGTCGCGCTCTTCGGCAACGAGATCTATGTGGAAGAATACCTGCACACCGCCGCCGAGGACCGGCGCGCGTGGGTGCCACGGGTCAGGAAGATCGCATCGAGCGGTTCGAGCGCGATCATCGCGACGGTCGAGCGGCAGTAGTGACAGTGAAGCCCCGCCCCAATTGGCGTCGCTGATCGTATGGCCCTGGACCTCTTCCAAAAGGCGCGACGGATCTTGGAAGCAGAGATCCCGGACCATGGCGCCCGGTAATTCGCTCCAGCCGACGATCCAGCCGTCGCCCCCTCCACCCCCGTCGCCGAACCGTGGTACATTGGACGGCGCCCGGATCTCGGGCTCGGACACGCGCCGAAGTAATTCGCACCAGGGCTCGGAGGGCTGCTCATGTCATACGTGGATTCCCAGCTGTTGAACGGCGAGTCCGTTCAGTATCGAGCGCACCTTCACAAGACGATCTTCGCCCCGGCGTGCGCGGTCGGCGCGATCGGCGCGATCGCCGGCGTCGCGGCATTCCGCCGCTCCGAACTGTGGCCCTTCGCGTTGGCGATGCTGGTGCTCGCCGCGATCCTCTTCGGTTGGTCCTATCTCGGGTACGCGACTTCCGAGTTCGCCGTCACGAACAAGCGGGTGATCATCAAAGTGGGCTGGCTCACCCGCCGGACGGTGGAGACGATGCTCTCCAAAGTAGAGGGGATCGGGGTCGACCAGAGCGTGCTGGGTCGGATCCTGAACTTCGGCTCGGTCGTCGTGACCGGTACCGGGGGGACGAAGGAACCGTTCGCCCGGCTCGCGAATCCCCTCGAGTTTCGCCGCCAGGTCCAAGGCGCGATCTCGGCCTCCGACGACCGGCGGGGAGCACCGGCTCCGCCCGTCGCGGAAATTCCAGCGGGTGCGACGAACGACCGTGCCGAGCGCGAGTGTCCATACTGCGCCGAGCCGATCCTGGTTCGTGCCAAAGTATGCAAGCACTGCGGCCGGGACGTGGCGGCGTGGACCGCCCCCTAGCTCGGGAACCTTGCGCGCGGCGCCGCACTTCGTGGAACGCTA
>JAYUMO010000227.1:0-7378 GCA_043762555.1 Gemmatimonadaceae bacterium
CGATGGCGGCCGCCCAGGCGCGCGCGCTCGCGCAGCAGCAGCGCTCGCTCGCGCGCGCGCTGGACGAGGCCGGCGCCGGGGACGCGCGCGCGGCGCGCCTGGCGCAGGAGATGCGCGAGGTGGCCGATGCGCTCGACCGCGGCCGCATCGATCCGGCGCTCCTCGAGCGACAGCAGCAACTGTTCCACCGCCTGCTCGACGCGGGCCTCGCGATGGAGAAGAACGAGCGCGAGGACACCGGCCGGCGTGAGTCGCGCACGGCCACCGGCGCCGACGCCCTCGTGCCCGCCGGCGGCGCGTCGTCGGGGCGCGCCGCGTCGCGGTACGGCGCACCCGGATGGACCGAGCTGCGATCGCTCACGGCCGACGAACGCCAGGCGGTGCTCGACTACTTCCGCCGGCTGAATGGGAACGATGCGACGCCTCCGTAGCGCGGTGCGAGGGGTCGCCTGCAGTCTCGCCGTCGCGATATCTCTCGCGCCAGCGGCCACCACCGCGCGGGCGCAGGACGCCGACGCCTACGTGCGCGCCCAGGCGCTCGAACAAGCGGAGCAGTGGTTCGCGGCCACGGCCGCGTACCGCGACGCGCTCGCGACGGAGCCGGCGTCGCTCGGCGCGCTGTTGGGATTGGAGCGGGTGTACGACCAGCTCGGCGTCCGCGATTCGCTCCTGCCCTTCCTCGATCGCGCGCTCGCGATCGCTCCCCGCAGCGCCGCGCTGCGCGGCCTGCAACTGCGCACGCTGCAGGCGACGAGCGGGCGCGCCGCGGTGCGCGCGGCCTACGATGCGTGGCGTCGCGCGGCACCCGGCGACCCGGCGCCGTATCGCGCCTACGCCCGCCTCCTGCTCGCCGAGGGCGACGCCCGCGCGGCGGACACGGTGCTCAGCGAAGCGGCCGCGAGCGCCGGCGATCCGCGCGGCTTCGCCTACGAGACCGCGATGCTGCGCGCGTCGCTCGGCCGGTGGGAATCGGCCGCCGAGACGTGGCGCGTCGCGACCGCCGATCGCCCGTACTTCGCGCCGGCGGCGGTCTACTCGCTCGCGCCGACGCCGACGGCGCAGCGCGACGCGGTGCGTCGCGCGCTCGCCGCGCCGCCGCCGGTCGCGGGCGCGCGGGCGGTGCTCGCCGCCCTCGAGCTCGGGTGGGGGGAGCCGCGGGCCGCGTGGAACGCGCTGCGCGACCTGCCCGCCGACAGCGCGGGGCGCGCGGCGTGGCTCGACTTCGCGCAGCGGGCGGAGGACGCGGAGGCCTGGCTCGTGGCGCGCGACGCGCTCGCGGCGGTCGCGCGGGCCACGAACGACGGAGAGCCCGTGGCCCGCGCCGCGCGCGACGCGCTGCGCGGCGGCGATGCGCTCGGCGCGGACTCGCTGGCCGCGCTCGCCGCGGCGTCCATGGACTCGAGCTTGGCCGCGCGGATCGCGGTGCCGGTGCGCGTGGACGCGCTCAGCGCGCTCGGCCGCGGCGCGGAGGCGGAGCGGCTCACGGCCGCCTATCGCCCGTGGATGACGCCCGAGGAGCGCGCGAATTCGGCGCGCCGCGTGGCGTGGGCCTGGGTGCGCGCCGGCGATCTCACGCGCGCCCGCGCCTCGCTCGAGGAATCGGGTGGGGATGCCGGAGACGCCGCGGGCTGGTTCGCGCTCTACGATGGCGATCTCGCCGCCGCGCGCCGCGCGCTCCCCCCCGAGCGCGCGCGGTCGAGCGACGAGCTCGCCGCGGCGGCGCTGCTCGGACGCACGACGCGTGATCGCTCCTCGGCGGTGGGTGCCGCCTTCCTCGCGCTCGCTCGCGGCGACAGCGCCGCCGCCGCGCGCGGCTTCGAGCGGGCGGCGCTCGAGCTCCCCGACGCGGCGCCCTTGCTGCTCGCGATGACCGCGCGCCTCGACGCCGCGCGCGGCGACGACGCGACGGCGATCGCGCTCTGGCAGCGGATCGTGGAGCGGATGCCGGCGGCTCCCGAGGCGCCGGCGAGCGACCTCGAGTGGGCGCGCGCGTTGCGCCGCGCGCACCGCGACCCCGAGGCCATCGCGCGCCTCGAGCACCTGATCCTCACCTACCCGGACAGCGCGCTCTTGCCGCAGGCCCGCCGCGATCTCGACGCCGCGCGCCGCGCCGTGCCGAGCACGTCGTGAGCCGCGCGGCCCTGCTCGCCGTGACGCTGGCGCTCGCGGTGGAGTCGGCGCGCGCACAGCATCTGCTCGTCCCGATGGATGACGCGCAGGCGGATCATCTGAAGGCGTACGGGCTCACCTACAACGCGCTCCACGACGGCGCGAAGGGCGAGTGGCTGCTCAACTATCGCGGCGGGAGCTTCCTCCTCCCCGACACCCCGGAGCTGCGCCGGCGCGCGGCGCTCGAGGGCATCACCACGCAGGCCGTGGACGACGGCGCGCTGGCCGCCGTCCGCACCGAGATGGCGGGCGGGAACATGGAGGCCGTGCCGCTCGAGCGCGCGCCCAAGATCGCGATCTACACCGCCCCCTACGCGTCGCCCTGGGACGACGCCGTCACGATGGCGCTCCGCTACGCCGGCATCCCGTACGACACCGTGTGGGACGACGCTGTGCTCCGCGGCGACCTCGCCAAGTACGACTGGCTGCATCTCTTCCACGAGGACTTCACCGGACAGCTCGGCAAGTTCTACATCTCGTATCGCGGCGCCCCCTGGTTCGTGCAGCAGGAGCAGGCGAACCTCGACGAGGCGCGCGCGCACGGCTTCCCGAACATCCCCGCGCTCAAGAAGGCGGTGGCCGAGCGCATCCGGCGCTACGTGGAGAACGGCGGATTCCTCTTCGCGATGTGCGGCGCCACCGAGACGCTCGAGCTGGCGATCGCCGGCGAGGACGTGGACATCGCGGCGTCGTACGCCGACGGCACGCCGATCGCTCCCGACGCCGATGCGCGCCTCGCGTGGCCGCGCTCCTTCGCGTTCACGGACGCGCACGTGGAGACGGGCGAATTCGTGAATTCGATGAGCGACATCGACGGCCACCAAGCGAACGTGCCCGGACGGCGCCAGCCCCTCGGCGCCTTCACGCTCTTCGCCTTCAGCGCGAAGTTCGATCCGGTGGCGAGCATGCTCGTGCAGGACCACCGCGGCGTGATCGCCGATTTCTACGGCGTGACCACGAGCTTCACCCGCCGCACGCTCAAGCCCGGCGTGGTCGTGCTCGCGGAGGAGCCGGGCGCCCCCTGGGTGAAGTACATCCACGGCGACTACGGCAAGGGGAGCTGGACCTTCCTCGGCGGACACGACCCGGAGGATCCGCAGCACGCGATCGGGAACCCGCCCACCGATCTCTCGCTGCACCCGAACTCGCCGGGCTATCGCTTGATCCTGAACAACGTGCTCTTCCCGGCGGCGAAGCGGAAACCGCTCAAGACGTGAGCGCCCCCGCGGACACGGAACGGCTCGCGCCGGCGGCCGCGGCCGCGATGCGCGCGGCCATTCGCCTCGCGGGCGGACGCGAGGTCTGCTTCGTCGCCACCCTCGGCGACGACGGGGCGCTGCGCACGGCGCGCGTCGTGGCCCGCGGCGACGTGAGCAGCGTGCTCGCCTTGCCCGGCTTCGCCGCCCGCGGCGAGATGCTCGTGCACAATCATCCGAGCGGCGAGCTGTCGCCCTCCGACGCGGACATGGAGGTCGCCGCGCGCATGCACGACGATGGGGTCGGCTTCGCGATCATCGACAACGACGCGCGCGCGCTCTACGTAGTGGTCGAGGTGCCGCGCGAGCGCGCCACCGTGCGCCTCGACGCGCGCGCGGTGGGCGACACACTCGGGCCGGGCGGTCCGATCGCCGCCCATCTCGCGGCGTGGGAGGACCGGCCGAGCCAGCGCGCGATGGCCGAGCGCATTGCCCGCCTGTACAACGGCGGCGGCATCGCGCTCTTCGAGGCGGGCACCGGCGTGGGGAAGTCGCTGGGCTATCTCGTGCCGGCGCTCCGGTGGGCGGCGGCCAACGGCGAGCGCACCGTGGTCTCCACCAACACGATCAATCTGCAGGAGCAACTCGTCGGCAAGGATCTCCCCTTCCTGCGCGACGCGCTCGCCGACCAGCCGGTGCGCTTCGCGCTGCTCAAGGGCTGGCACAATTATCTCTGCTTGCAGCGGCTGGAGCAGGCGGTGGCCGCCCCGCCGGGGATGTTCGACGACGCGCGCCGCGACGAGATCGCGGCGCTCGGCGCGTGGGCCGCGCGCACGAGCGACGGCTCCTTGAGCGATCTCCCGGTGCAGCCGCGCCCCGAGACGTGGGACGAAGTGGCGGCGGAATCCGACCTGTGCGGCCGGCTCAAGTGCCCGCACTTCGACGCGTGCTTCCTCTTCCGCGCGCGCCGCGCCGCGGCGCAGGCCGACGTCATCGTGGTGAACCATCATCTGCTGCTCGCCGACCTCGCGGTGCGGCGCGCGTCGCAGAACTGGGAGGACGCCGCGGTGCTGCCCTCGTACCGGCGCCTCGTGATCGATGAGGGCCATCACCTGGAGAACGCCGCGGTCGCGCACCTCGGGAGCACCGTCACGCGGAACGCGCTCGAGCGACTGCTCGCGCGGCTCGAGCGGCGGGGGAAGGGGCTGCTCGCGGCGCTCGTGCAGCGGCTCTCGTCGCGCGACGACCTGCTCAGCGCCGCCAGTCTCGATCTCGTCCACGCGCGCCTCGCCCCGGCGGTGCACGCGGCGCGCGAGCAGGGCGCGCTCGTCTTCGATCTCCTCGCCACGGTGCTCGCCGAGAGCGGCCGGTCGCCGCTGCGGCTCACGGCGGAGTTCGATGGCCATGCCGTCTGGCGCGCTGGGCTCGATCCGGCGCTCACCGATCTCCTGCGCGAGATCGTGATGTTGCGCGAAGGACTGCGACTGGTGCGCGAGCGGATGGAGACCGACGAGCGGCGCGCCGAGGAGGTGGCCGCGCTCCTGGGAGAGATGCGCGGCGTGGCGCGCCGGCTCGAGGCGATCGGCGACGGGCTCACCCGCGCGCTCCGGCCGCCCACCGAAGGCGCCGGCGCCACGGTGCGCTGGCTCGAGGCGCGCGGGCGCGACCGCAACGTGGCCGCGGTCGCGGTGCCGCTCGACGTGGCGCCGATCCTCCGCGAGGATCTCTTCCTCAAGGCGGAGACGACCATTCTCACGAGTGCCACGCTCGCGAGCGAAGGGCGCTTCACCTTCATCCAGGAGCGACTGGGGCTGGACCAGCCCGAGGTGGAGCCGGAGACGGCGGTCTTCCCATCGCCCTTTGACTATGCGTCGCAGGCGGTGCTCGCCGTGCCGTCGGATCTTCCCGCGCCGAACGTGGACGGGGAGGGGCACCGCCTCGCCGTGGCGCGGATCGTCGCCGATCTCGCGGCGCTGAGCGGCGGCGGCCTCTTCGCGCTGTTCACGAGTCACGCCGAGGTGCGCGCGGTGGCGGAGTTGCTGCGCGCCGAGGGGACCGCCGCGCGGTGGCCGCTGCTCGTGCATGGCGACGGATCACGCGATGCGCTCCTGCGCCGCTTCCGCGAGTCGGGGCGCGCCGTCCTCCTCGGCACCTCCTCCTTCTGGGAGGGCGTGGACGTCGCCGGCGACGCGCTCCGCGCGCTCGTCATCGCCAAGCTCCCCTTTCGCGTCCCCACCGAGCCGCTCACCGCCGCCCACTGCGAGGCGATCGCCGCCGCGGGGGGCGATCCCTTCGCCGACTACATGCTGCCGCACGCGGCGCTGCGCCTCAAACAGGGCTTCGGACGGCTCGTGCGCAGCACCACCGATCGCGGCGCCATCATCCTCGGCGATCCGCGCGTACTCACGAAGGGCTACGGGGCCGACCTGCTCGACTCGCTGCCGCCGGCGCGCCGGATCATCGCGCCGTGGGCGGAAGTACGCGCGGCCCTCGAGCGTTTCTACGCGGAGGGCCGCGGGCCGTGAATCGACCGGGGAAGATCGTCTGCGTGGGGCGCAACTACGTGGACCACGCGAAGGAATTGGGCAACGAGGTCCCGGCGGAGCCGCTGCTCTTCCTCAAGCCGCCGTCGGCGGTGATCGCGAGCGGCGCGGCGATCGTCCTTCCCGCGGCGTCGAAGCAGGTGGAGTACGAGGGGGAGATCGGCGTGATCATCGGCCGGGCGCTCCGCCACGCGACGGAGCGCGAGGCACTCGGCGCGATCGCCGGCGTGCTCGCCCTGAACGATGTGACGGCGCGCGATCTCCAGAAGACCGACGGGCAATGGACGCGCGCGAAAGGGTTCGACACCTTCTGCCCCATCGGCCCGCCGGCGGATCCGCCGGCCGATCTCACCGTGCTCGAGGTCGTGACGCGCGTGAACGGCGTACAGCGACAACACGCTCGGGCCGCGGAAATGGCCTTCGCCATACCGCGCCTCATCGCCTACATTTCGGGGGTAATGACGCTCGAGCCGGGCGATCTCATCGCCACCGGTACACCGGCCGGCGTCGGGCCGCTCGCACCCGGCGACATGGTGGAGGTGGAGGTCACCGGTCTGAGCGTCGTCCGGAACCCCGTGGTGCGCGCGCCGTAGGGCGAACGCTCCCGGTCACTTTTTTTTGCGTCCCCGTCCCCATGCCGCGACCCACCGCTCGCTACCGCTCGCTTCCCGAGTATCCGCTCGCCGCGATCCCGCAGAAGAAGCGCGATCTGCAGGCGCGCGGCATGGACGTGATCGATCTCGGCGCGGGCGACGCGGATCTCGCGCCGCCGGCGGCGGCGGTGGAAGCCCTCGAGCGCGCCGCGCGCACGCCGGCGATGAGCCGCTACGGATTTGGGCTCGGGCTGCCCGCCTATCGCGAAGCCGTGTCGCAGTGGATGGACCGGCGCTTCTCGCTCCGCTTCGATCCGCTCAAAGAGATCGTCCCGCTGATCGGCAGCAAGGAGGGGATCGCGCACCTCGCGCTCGGCTATCTCGAGAAGGGGGATGTGGCCGTGATCCCGGAGCCGGGCTACCTCGCGTATCTCGGCGGCACGCTTCTGGCCGAGGCGACGCCGCACCTCGCGGCGCTCCGGCCGGAGACGAATTTCCTCCTCGAGCTGGACGACCTGCCGCGCGATGTCCTCAAGGTCACGCGGATGCTGTATCTCAATTATCCGAACAATCCCACCGGCGCGATCGCGCCGCGCGACTATCTGGAGCGCACGGTGGCGCGCTGCCGGGAACTCGACATCCTGTTGGTGTATGACAACGCCTACAGCGAGCTGGCGTTCGACGGCTACCGGCCGCCGAGCATCTTCGAGATCGAAGGCGCGGGCGAGGTGGCGATCGAGTTCCACTCGCTCTCGAAAACATACAACATGACGGGGTGGCGTTGCGGCTGGGCCGCGGCGCGCGCGCCGCTCGCGGCGACCCTCGCGAAGATCAAGAGCTTCGTGGACACGGGAGCGTTCATGGCGGTCCAGGCGGC
>JAYUMO010000228.1:0-2845 GCA_043762555.1 Gemmatimonadaceae bacterium
CCGATCGTCGTCCCCCGCCACCGGATCGGCACGACCACGATGGAGCGGACGTTCCGCAGCGCCAACATCATCTGCACGTTCTGGAACATCGGATCGCTCGCCGCGTCGGGGATGAACACCGTCTCCCCGCTCGCGAAGGCGCGCTTGAGCTCGGGGTAGCGGTCGAGGTCGACGATCAGATTGCTGAGCGACGGGTCCTCGTACGTCGCCATCAGGCGGACGTCCTGCGACTCGCCCGCGAGATAGATCGAGCAGCGGTCGAGGCCGAAGGTGCTGCCGAGCTTCTTGGCGATCGTCTGGAGGATCTCCACGAAGTGCAGCGACGCGGAGATCTCGGTGAGGATGTCCACCACCGCCACCAGATGCTCGCGTTCGCGCTCGAGCTCGGCGACGCGCGCCGCCAGACGGCTGCGCTCGTCGCCGCTCGGCGCATCGGAGCTCATCGGCTGGAGCCGGGTGTCGGTCATGTGATCCGGGAGTGTCGAGTTGCGAACACGACGGCGGCGCTGCAGGTGCTTCGAAAAACCACCCCGCAGCGCCGGTCCGTAGCCTCACTCAGGGGACGCGGCCGCCCCGGCGTTCGTCACGCCGGAGCGGGCGGGATCGATCACTTGTTCAGCTTCGCCAGTAGCTGCTCGGCCTGCTTCTTGTAGAAGGGATCGTTGTACTCAGTGGCCTTCCCCTCCACCACCAGGGTCAACTGCTCCTTCGCGAGCGCCGCGTCCCCCTTCTTGTCGCGATCCCTGTAGATCTCGCCGAGGTCGAGATGGTGCACCAGGCGCGTCGGGTCGACCTTCACGGCCTTGTTCATGTAGAAGACCGCCGAGTCCCAGCTGGCCGCATGGAAGATCTCGGCACCCATGAAGTTCTCGGCGAAGAAGCGCGTGAGTCCGCTCAGCCGCATGATCTCGGCGTTCCAGCGCCCCATCACGTGCAACGCGCCGGCATTCAGGGAATCGTACTTGAGCGAGGTGAGCCCATCCTCCCGGATCTCCTTGGCGTACTTCACGCGCTGCTTCGAGCTCATCGTGAGCGAGGTGCGGCCGAGCGCCCGCGCGAGCACGAACCAACCGTCCGACCCCTTCGCGTCCACCGCGACCGCGCGGCGCGCGTATCCTTCGCCCTCCTTGTAGAGCGACATCTGCTTGGTCTTGGAGCTGTCGAACTCGCCGAGCGACACGGCTTCGCGCGACGCCTTCCAGAGGGCGGAGTAGTCATTCGAGTCGACCGCGAGCGCGGCCTGGTAGTGCATCAGCGCGGCCGAAGCGTTCAGGGCGGCGTTGGCCGAATCGCCCTCGGCGACATGCTGCGGCGCGGTCTGCGCGCGGACGGCGGAGCCGGCGACGAGCAGCGCGGCGGCGGCCGCGAGGTGGCGCGTGAGCATGGAATCTCCGACATTGGGGTTCGCGCGACGGCGTCGCTCCGTGCGCCACCGTCGCCTGCCATCGTCGCCTAAGCTAGGACTCCTCCGAACGGCGGTCAATGATCGTCACCCGGCTCATCGAACGGAAACGCGAAGGCGGGCGGCTCGCCGACACCGAGTGGCGCGAATTCATCGCGGCCTACGCCGCCGGCACGGTGCCGGATTACCAGATGGCGGCGTTCCTGATGGCCGCCTTCCTCCGCGGCCTCGACGCCGCGGAGACCGCCGCGCTCACCGAGGCGATGCTCGCCAGCGGCGCATCGCTCGACCTCGCGCACCTCGCCGCGCCGCGCGTGGACAAGCATTCCACCGGCGGCGTGGGCGACAAGGTGTCGCTCGTTCTCGCGCCGCTCGTCGCGTCGCTCGGGATCGCGGTGCCGATGATCTCGGGACGCGGCCTGGGCCACACCGGCGGCACCCTCGACAAGCTCGAGGCGATCCCCGGCTTCCGCACCACCCTCACGCTCGCGGAGGCGCGCGCGCAGGTGGAGCGCCTCGGATGCGCGCTCCTGGGGCAGTCGGCGGAGATCGCGCCCGCCGACCGCGCGCTGTACGCGCTGCGTGATGCGACGTCGACGATCGAGAGCATCCCGCTCATCGCGGCGAGCATCATGAGCAAGAAGCTCGCCGAGGGGCTCTCCGGGCTCGTGCTCGACATCAAACGCGGCTCGGGCGCGTTTCTCCCCGAGCTGGAGCGCGGCGCCGCGCTGGCGCGCGTGATGATCGCGCTCGGCGAGTCGCATGACTGCGAAGTGGTCGCGTTGATGACGGCGATGGACCGCCCGCTCGGCCGCGCCTGTGGCACGGCGTTGGAGACGGAGGAGGCGATCCTCGCGCTGCGCGGCGAAGGACCGCCGGATCTCATGGAGGTGACGTATGCGCTCGGCGCCGAGATGCTCGTGCTGGGCGGCGTGGCGCCGGACGCCGATCAGGCGCGCCGACTGATGGAGGTCGCGATCTCCACTGGCAAGGCCGCGGAGACGTTCCAGGCGATCATCGCGGCGCAGGACGGCAACCCGGCGGTCGTGGATGATCCGGCGCTGCTGCCGCAGGCGGACGAGTGCGAGCTGTTCGAGGCGCCGCGCCGCGGCTTCGTGGCGCGCATCGAGCCGCGCGCCGTGGGCCGCGGCATCGTCGCGCTCGGCGGCGGCCGCACTCGGATGGACGATGTCGTGGATCCGACCGTCGGCTTCGTGATCAGCGCGAAGCCCGGCGACTGGGTGGAGCAGGGTGAGCCGATGGCGACGATATTCGCGAAGGACACCGCGGGGGTGGACGCGGGGCGCGCGGCGCTGAAGCTGGCGGTGACGATCGCGGACGAAGCGGAACCTCCTTTACCGCTTGTCTCGCACAGAGTGACGTCGCGCGGCATGGAGTTCTACAAACGAGACAGTCCATAGTCCGTAGTCCGCGGGTCACTAC
>JAYUMO010000229.1:0-3588 GCA_043762555.1 Gemmatimonadaceae bacterium
TGGTGATGTCGATCGGCATGCCCAAAGATAATCGCTGCGCCAAGGCCGCGCCGCCGCTCAATTCCCGGCGATGAACTCCGCGTCCACCTTCGGCGGCGACGGGCGCCGGTGGTCCGACTCGGACTTGTGCGCCATCTCCCACGCCACGTGGATCGCGTCCATCACCTCGCTGGGGCGTGTGATGTGGATCATGTGCCCGGCGTTGGGGATCACCCGCAGGAACGAGCTGTGCACCTGGTTGTGCAGCCGGTAGCCCTGCAGCGCGGGCGTCGCCACTCGGTCGCCGTCGCCCACCACGATCACGAGCGGCAGCGTGATCTCGGCGTAGCGCTGCGCCAGCGCGACCGCGCTCCCCACCGACGCCGCGAAATCCTCGGCGCGCGCGTGGCGTTGCGCGTGCCGGGCGCGGCGGAGGGACAGCAGCGGATCGGTCGCCTCGGTGTCCGGCACCGGCTCCGGCGCGAAGCGGGCGCGCATCGACGACTTATACGCGCGATCCCCGAAAAGCGGCCGCAGCACCGTCGGCAGCGTTTCGCTCGCGCGCATGATCGCGTGGCCGCGCGGGTCGGTGTGACGGGTCGTGTCGTCCGCGTAGCAGAGCGGATTGAGCATCACGAGACCCGCGAGCTCACTGCCATGCTCGAGCGCGTAGGCCAGCGCGAGAAAACCGCTCCACGAGTGCGCCACGAGCAGTGGATGTTCCACGCCCACGCGCTGCACGGCTTCGCGCACGAGCGCCGCTTGCCCGATCACCGAAAGACCTTCCGGCGGACGCTCGCTGTATCCGTAGCCAGGCCGGTCGATGATCACGGCCTTGAAATCGCGGCACACGTGCTCGCGCAGCCGGCCGGAGAAATCCGTGGCGTCGCCGTAGTTGCCGTGCAGCAGCACCACGGGGTGTCCGTCGCCGCGCACCAGGACGTTCAGCGTGACGCCATCCACCTTCACGCGCTCCCCTTCGCGTGGATAGCGTCGCCCCAGCGCGCGCCGCCGCCAGCTATCGAAGCCAAGTAGCACGCCACCGAGTAGCACGACGCCTGTCGCGATCAGGAGCCAGGTCATGCGTTCCTCCCCCGTGGCGCTACGCTACGGCGCAGCGCCACCACCGTCAACGCCCAATGCTTGACAGTGCGCGTCCCGCGCCCAGGATAGAGGACGTACGCGCCCTCCACTCGCCTCTCGGGGGAAACGCCCGTGCCTACCGCACCGTGGCTCGCACACTATGACGCCGGAGTCCCGGCGACGCTGCGACCGTATCCCGAGCGCACGATGCTCGACTACTTCGCGGACGCGGTGCACGAGCGCCCCGACGCGCCGATCCTCCTCTTCAAGGGCGCGTCGCTCTCGCACGGCACGCTCGACGCGCTCGCGAACGCGCTCGCCTCGGCGCTCGCGCAGCTCGGCGTCAAGCGCGCGGACCGCGTCGCGCTGCTCCTCCCGAACAGCCCGCAATTCCTGATCGCGGAGCTCGCCGCGTGGCGGCTCGGCGCGGTCATCGTGCCGCTCAATCCCATCTATTCCGAAGAGGAGCTCCACGGGCCGCTCCTCCTCTCCGGCGCGGAGACGGCGATCGTCCTCACGCCCTTCTACGAGCGGATGCGCAAGGCGGCGCAGGGCACCGCGGTCAAGCGCCTGATCGCGACGAACATCAAGGAGTATCTCCCGCCGCTGCTGCGGGTGCTCTTCACGCTCTTCAAGGAGAAGAAGGACGGGCACCGCGTGACGCTCGCGGCGGGCGATCTCCGCTTCGGCGAACTGTTGGCCGCGCATCGCGGCGCGCCCGCCCCCACCGAGCGCATCACACCGGACGATCTCGCCACGCTCCTGCTCACGGGCGGCACGACGGGCGTTCCCAAGTGCGCCATGGGGATCCACCGCGAGTACGTCACCTCCGCACTCCAGGTGCGGGCGTGGGTGGGGCCGGCGCTGCGGGAATGGGGGTCGCCGATCATGATCCCGCTCCCGCTCTTCCACGTCTACGCGAATGTGGGGGTGCAGGGGCTCGCCTTCGTGACGCACAACGCGATGGCGCTCGTCGCCAATCCGCGCGATCTCGTGGATGTGCTCAAGACGATCAGGCAGACGCGCCCCGCCTTCCTCTGCGGCGTGCCGACGCTCTACAACGCGCTCATCAATCACCCCATGGCGCAGGCGGGGAAGATCGACTTCCGGTCGATCAAGGCCTGCATCAGTGGATCGTCACCGTTGATGGCGGAGACGAAGCGCCGCTTCGAAGCGCTCACCGGGGGCCGCATCTTCGAGGGCTACGCGCTCACCGAGTCGGGCATGGCGGCGGTGTGCAATCCGCTCGTCGGCGAGAACAAGCTCGGCTCTGTCGGCATGCCGCTGCCCGATGTGGAGCTCGTGATCGTGGACGCTGACACGGGCGACCGACCCGTCGCCACGAAGGAGACCGGCGAGATCCTCCTGCGCGCGCCGAACTTGATGCGCGGCTACTGGAAGAACGACGCGGAGACGGCGACGATCCTGCGCCGCTACGGCGACGGGGCTCCGTGGCTCTTCACCGGCGACCTCGGTTACTTGGACGAGGACGGCTACCTGTTCATCGTCGACCGCAAGAAGGACCTCATCAAATCGAGCGGCTACCAAGTGTGGCCGCGTGATGTGGAAGAGGCGCTCGCGAAGCATCCCGCGGTGGCCGAGGTCGGCGTGGTCGGCGTCCCGGATGCGGCGAAGGGGGAGGTGGTGCTCGCCTGTCTCGTGCTGCGCCCCGGGATGACCGCGACCGCCGAGGAGATCAAGGCCTTCGCGAAGGAGCATCTTGCGCCGTACAAGGTGCCGGCGCGCATCGAGTTCCGCACCGACCTGCCGAAATCCATGGTCGGGAAGGTGCTGCGGCGAATGCTGCGGGAGCCGGCCCCCGCCGCGACGGTCGCGGCGCGATAAGGGCGCGGGCACGGGCTGACATCGCGGACGAGCGTTAAACGGGAGCATCGATGGGCAAGGCGGGGCACTGGCAGGAGGTCTATGGCCGCAAGCGACCCGCGGAGCTTAGCTGGTACGCGGACCACCTCGAGCGCTCGCTGACGGCGATCCGGTCGGTGGCGAGCGTCACCGCGAAGATCATCGACATCGGAGGAGGCGCGTCCACGCTGGTCGACGATCTGTTGGCTGGCGGCTATCGCGATGTCACTGTCCTGGACATCTCCGCCACGGCGCTCGACGTTTCGAAGGCGCGCCTCGGTGAGAATGCCGTGAAGGTGACCTGGATCCAGGGCGACGTCACGAACATCGCTCTTCCGGAAGCAGCGTACGACCTCTGGCACGACCGGGCGGTCTTCCACTTTCATACCGACGCCGCTGAACGACGCGCTTACGTCAACCTCGCCGCTCGGAGTCTGAGGATCGGAGGGCACGCCGTCATCGCGATCTTCGCGCCTGATGGCCCGGTGCGGTGCAGTGGCCTGGATGTCCTGCGCTACGATGCGCAGACTCTGGGCATTGAATTCGGGCCGACCTTCCTCCTGAAGGAAGAGGCGCGTGCGACGCATCGAACCCCGTCCGGCGCGGAACAGAGTTTCATTCACTGCATCTTCCAAAGAATAAAAGTCGGTTGACTGTTCCGGG
>JAYUMO010000230.1:0-7355 GCA_043762555.1 Gemmatimonadaceae bacterium
TCGCGCACCACCTCGTGCATGCGCACGGCGAGGGCGAGGTCGTAGGGCGGGAACTCGAAGAGCGGATAGCGCAGCACGTCCACTTCGTGGAAGAAGACGCGCGGCAGGAAGCTGGGCAGGCGGAAGGGCTGCTTGTAGGTGATGAAGTGCACCTCGTGCCCGCGCGCGGCGAGCGCGATGCCGAGCTCCGTCGCGACCGCTCCGGAGCCGCCGTAGGTGGGGTAACAGGTGATGCCGAGCTTCACGCCGCGTGTCCTCCGATGTCGTTCGCGTGCCACCACTGGAGCGCTCGATCGACCGTGCCGCCCTGCTGCGGATCCACCACCGTCACCCGCTCGCCGCGCAACTGATTCCGGAACCAGGTACGTTGCCGCTTCGCATACTGCTGCGTACCGATCGTCACGCGCCCAATGGCCTCGGTTCGCGTGAGCCGGCCGCGCGCCAGGTCACGAATCGCCGCGTAGCCGGTCGCGTTCCAGGCGGGCGCCTCGTCGGGCACGGCGCGCTCGAGCACGGCGACCTCGTCGCCCCACCCACCGTCGAGCATCTGCCACACGCGCGCCGCGATCCACTCGCGAAGGACGAGGCCCGGGTCCACGACAAGATACCGCGCCGGGCGCGGCGGCGCGCCGCGGCTCCGCGCGTGCCACTCGCTCAGCGGGCGCCCGGTGAGGACCGCCACCTCGATCGCCCGAAGGAGCTGTGCACGTCCCAGATGCGCGCGCGCGGGATCGAGCGCCTCACACCGGCGGCGGAGCGCGGGGGTCTTCGATCGCGACAGCTCGGTGGCGAGCGCGGCGCGACGATCGGGGTCGAGCGGCGGCTCCGCGAAGAGCGGCGCAACGAGCGCGCGGATATAGAACCCCGTGCCGCCCACGATCACCGGGCTGCGCCCCGCCGCGCGCGCCTCGCTCACCCATCCCGACGCGCGCTCCGCCCACGCCGCGGCCGAGTAGCGCTCGGTGGGCTCGACTAGATCGATCCCCTCGTGCGGTATCCGCGCCCGCTCGGACGCGCTCGGCTTCGCCGTGCCGAGGTCGAAGCCGCGATAGATCTGCCGCGAGTCGGCACTGATCACGGTGAGCGGCACACGGTCGGCGAGCGCCATCACGAGCGCGGACTTCCCCGCCGCCGTCGGTCCGCAGATGACGCGCAGCGTTCGACTATCGTCGTCCAAATCGGCGCTCGAGCTCATCCCAGGAGAGCTGCACGATCGTACTCCGGCCGTGCACGTCGTGCGCGGGGAGCGAGGTGCCGGCGAGCGACGCGTACAGCGCGCGCATCTCCGCGGGCGCGAGCTCGTCGCCGGCCTTGATCGCGGCCTTGCAGGCGAGGGTCGCGGCCAGCCGCTCGTGGCGGGCGAGACCCCCCGCGTTCCGGTCGCCGGTGAGCGCGTCGAGCGTCTCGCGCAGGCAGCGCGGCGCGTCGAAGCGCGGATGCGGCATCGGCACGGCGTTCACGATGAGGGTATGGCCGCCGAATCCCTCGATCTCGAAGCCGAGCCGCTCGAAGAGCTCGCGGTTCTCCTCGAAGGCCTCCCCTTCGGCGGGGCCGAGGTGGAGAGTGAGCGGAAAGAGCAGCCGCTGCGATGGCGCGCCGCCGCACTCGAGCGTGCGCATGAAGCGCTCGTAGAGCACGCGCTCGTGCGCCGAGTGCTGGTCGATGAGGAGCACGCCGTCATCGCGCTCGCACATCAAGTACGTGCGACGGAGTTGGACGAGCGGCGGGATCTCCACCGCCGGCGCCGGCGCCGGGAAGTTGTCGTCCTCCGCGCTCTCCTCGAGGGCGCCGAGCGGAGCGTCGCCCACCCCGGCGGCGGCGTGCAACACTTCGACGTCCACCGCCGTGCCGCCACCCCCGAACGCGGGCGCCGGCCAGGCCCGCGCGCCGAAGGCGGCCGCACTCGACGGCGCGCCGAGCGCCCGCCGCACGGCGTGCTCCACCGCCCGCTCGATCGGCCACCGCTCGCGGAAGCGGACCTCCACTTTGGTCGGATGGACATTCACGTCCACCCCCTCCGCGGGGACGACGAGCTCGAGCAGGAGCGTGGGGCGTGTGCCGGCGGGGATCGTCGAGCGGTACGCGGTTTCCGCGGCGCGCACGATCCCGCCGTCGCGGATCGCCCGTCCGTTCACTGAGAGGTAGAGCCGCCGTCCCGCCGAACCGACGTCGCCGGGGCGCTCGACGAGGCCGCTCACATGCACCGGGCCGCTCACGTCCTCCACGTCTACCAGCCGTTCGGCGAAGGACGCACCCCAGAGCAGCGCGACGCGCGCGCGGAGCGAGGGCGCGGGCGGCAGGGTGAGCGCCGGGTCGCCGTCGCGCGTCACGGACAAGCGGACGTCGCGCCGGGAGAGCGCCAGCGTGGTGACGATCTCCGCGATGCCGCGTGATTCGGAGCGCGCGGACCGCAGGAAGCGTTGGCGCGCCGGCGCGTTGAAGAAAAGGCGAGAGACGGTCACGGTGGTGCCGCGCCGCCGCGCCGCCTCGTCCACCTGTTCCACCGCGCCCGCGACCGCGCGCACGCGCGTGCCGGCGCCGTCCTGTGCCGCGGTCTCCAGCTCGAGTTCCGCCACCGACGCGATCGCCGGCAGCGCTTCGCCGCGGAAGCCGAAGCTTCCCACGCCGACGAGGTCCGCCGTGGCGCGGATCTTGGAGGTGGCGTGGCGCTGGAGCGCCAGCAGCGCGTCGGCGCGCTCCATGCCGCAGCCGTCATCGGCGACGCGGATGCGCGCGCGGCCGCCCTCGTCCACCGCGATCTCGATGCTCCCGGCACCGGCGTCGAGGGCGTTCTCGACGAGCTCCTTGACGACGGAGGCGGGGCGCTCGACGACCTCCCCCGCCGCGATCTGATCGATGACGGCGCTCGGGAGCACGGCGATGTGGGGCATGAGCAAAGCTACCGGACGCGGCGCCCGGAAATCAATCGCGATCGAGCGGGAGGAGCGCATCATCGGGCACCCAGCCATCGCGATCGCGGTCGACCCGCACGCGCGCCCACGGGCCGTCGCGCCGGATGACGCGCACGGTCTCGCCGAGGTGCAGCGTCGCGGCGCGCTCGGCGCCGAGCGCCGGCAGGATCCGCAGCGGCGCATCGTGGTGCGCGACCGCGAGGCCGAGCGTCGAGAGGCGCGCGTCGAGGAAGGCGCCCGCGCAGCCGAGCACGATGGCCGCGCCGAGCGCGGTGAGCGGGAGCGCGGCGTCGAACACGCTCCTCTTCCGCCGCACGCGGCGGGCGAGCGCGGTCCAGGCCGCAGCCCAGAGCCCCGAGGCGACGAGGATGATCGGAAGCGGCGGCACGGGAGGCACGGCGCCGGGCGCGGTGGCCGCGGCCGGCGCGATCAAGTCGAGGCGCTCGCGCACGTCGGCGGCGAGCGGCTCCAACCGGAGCGCGCGCTGCCAGCCGCGCACGGCGCGCGCCGTATCGCCGGCGGCGAACGCGGAGGTGCCGAGGTTCGCCCACGCATCCGCCGCGCGCGGCAGCCGGTCGACGACCGCGGCGAAGTCGCGCGCGGCCTCGGCGAAACGGCGGTCGCCGTACGCCGTGACGCCGGCGGAGAAGCGCGCCCCGTCGTCCGACGGGGCGAGCGCGGCGGCCGCGCCCGCAACAAGGACGAGAGCCGCGACGCTCACGAGGACGGGCGGCGGCGTGCGCCATCGGCGGGACTCGCCGTCGATGGCGCGATAGAGTTTGAGGGCGCGCTCCGCCGCGTGCGCGACGGGCGTGCGATCCTCGGCGAACGCCGCCGCGTTGAGCTCGACCATGAAGGCGGCCGCCGCGGCGGCGGTCGCGCCCGACGTCCCCGCACGGCGGGCGGCGTGGCGGAGCGCGTCCGGCTCGGCGAGCGCGCTCGACGGCGCGCGCAGCCGCGCGGCGACCGCATCGAGGAAGGCGCGGCGGAGCGGGCGCACGTCGGCGCGATCGCCGCGCCGCGCGGCTTCGCGCAGGCGGTGCTCCGGCGAGGGCGCGCGGCGGCGGAGAGCGCGGCGCGGCCGGTTCGCGATCGCGAACGCCACCGCCGGCACCGGGACGCCCGCCATGAGGAGCTCGAACCAGAGCCGCCGGTAGAGCGGTTCGGGCAGCTCACCGCGGAAGGTGGTCCGCACGGCCCATGCCGCTCCCGGCGCCGCGGCGAGGGTGTCGAGGGCGGCGAGTGACCCCGGCGCGATGGTGACGACGATCGGCAGCGTGAGCGCGACGTCGTAGCGCCGCGGCGACGGATCGAAGTACGGATAGCGAACGGCGGGGAGCGTGTGGCGGCCGGGCTCCAGGGGCGTGAGCACCCAGTCGAAATCCTTCACGCCGCGCACCACGATCGAATCGTTGGAGAGCGTCACACGCTCGGCGCCCGGGATCGCCGTCGCCCACGGGATCGACAGCACGGGTCGGGGGAAGAGCTTCACGTTCCCCGCCCCGAGCACGCGCACCGTGAGGTGGATCGGGTCGCCCACGCGGACCACGGTCGTGTCGAGGCGCGCCTCGATGCGCAGCGCCCCCACCGCGCCCGCGTAATCAAGCGGTCGGCCGGCGGCCGGCGGATCGATGGCGATGAGCACGGTGCTATCGCTGCGCAACTCGAAGCTCTCCTCGCGGCTGAAGAAGCTGTAGGAAAGCGGCATGGCGTAGATGAGGCGCGCCGGCGCGATCGCGTAGCGGCCCGCCGCGAGCGGGAAGATCGCGCGGAGGCTCACGTGCGCCTCGTAGCGGCGCCGGGCGACGGTGCGCAGGGGGAATCCGGTGAGCGTCGCGACGGGCTCGTACGCCATGAGCCCGCGCAGCTCCGGCGGGAGCGCCTCCATCCGCCGGAGACGATCGCGCACCGACTCATCCACGAAGACGCCGAGCTCGTAGGTCGCCTGCTGGCCGACGTAGACCGTTTCCGGCTGTACGAGCGTGCGGAAGTTCACGAGCTGCGCGGTGTCGAGCGGCACGCGCGCGACCGCGGCGCGCGTCTGCGCCGTATCGCGTGCCGCGCCGGCGAGCGCCAGCAGCGCGAGGAGGGTCGCGGTCACCAGTCCTTCCCGCCGGGCGGCCGATCGGGCGCGTTTTGGTGCAACCGCTTCGCCTGCGCCTCACGCTCCTCGCGCTGCGCGCTGTTCAGCAGCTGCTGCGCCTGCTGCCGATCGATCGTCTGGCTGGGGCGCGGGGGGGAGTCGTTCCGCCGCTGGGCGGTGCCTCCCGCGTGCCGCTCGTGGATCGCGAGCTCGTAGTTCCACTTCGCGTCGCGCTCCGTCGGCCGGAGCCGCAGCGCGCGACGGTACGCGTCGGCCGCGGCCGCGTAGGCCTGGGCCGCCTCGTCGCCGCGGGCCGCGCGCGCCTGCTGCAGGAAGACGAGGCCGAGATTGTAGAGCGCGCGGTAGCGGAGATCGAGATCCTTCGCGCCCGCCGCCGCACGCTCGAGCGCCGACACGGCGTCCTCCATCTGGCCGGCGGCGCGCAACGCGGTGCCGAGATTATAGTCCAGCCGCGGCGACGCCCGGCGGTCCTGCACGGCGCGCGCGTACGCCTCGGCGGCCTCGCGATACTGCCCGGTGCGGAAGAGCCGGTCGCCGTCGCGCCCCTGCGCGGCCGCCGCGACGGGGGAGAGGGCCGCGAGGAGGAGGACCGCGATCGCGGTCGTGGCCGCCGCCGGCGCGACGGCGCGCCGGCCCCGTCGCTCGGCGAGCAGCGTATCGACGAGCGCCCGGAGCAGCGCGGGGACGAGGAAGAGCTGATAGCGGGAATGGCGATCGGTGGCGCGCTGGGCCGCGCGCCCCTCGGCTCGGAGCGACGAGAGCGCCCCCCGCACGCGCGCGGCCTTGTCGGTGGCCGGCGCGGGGATGAAGGTGCCGCGATCCCCCACCGCGGCTTCGAGCATCGCGGGCGTGTAGCGCGTGATGACGATCTTGCCGTCGGCGTCGCGCTTCGGCTGCAGGCCGCCGGGCGCCGGCAGCCAGATCGGCGCGCCGGCGCTGCGACCGAACCCCACCGCGATGATCGTGATCCCCTTCTCTCGCGCGCGGCGGGAGGCGGCCGTGACATCGTCCTCCGATTCGAAGGCCTCGCCGTCGCTCATCAGGACGAGCGCCTTGTCGCTCCCGCTCGGCGTCGCGATCAGCACGTCGGTGCCGAGCTGGATCGCGCGCGCCAGCGAGCTGCCCGCTTGCCCCACCACCGACGGATCGAGGTTGTCGATGAAGAGCTCGAGCGCGCCGCGGTCCACCGTGAGGGGCGACATCACGTAGCTGCGTCCGGCGAAGACGACGAGCCCGATCCGGTCGCCGCCGGCGAGGGCGAGGAATCGGCGCGCTTCCTCCTTCATCCGCTCCAGACGATTGGGGCGCTCGTCGGCGGCCATCATCGAGAGCGACGCGTCGAGGGCGAGCACCACGTCCACGCCGCTCGCGTGCTGGACGGTGGTCTCCATCCCCCAGCGCGGGCCGGCGTACGCGACGGCGGCGCAGGCGGCGGCGAGCGAGAGGAGGACCATGCGCGGCCACGGCGCGTGCAGCGCCGCGGGCGGGAGTAGCCGCGCGACGAGCGCGCGGGTGCCGAGGCGCGCGAGGCGACTCGCGCGCCGGCGGAACGCGAGCCAGAGCACCAGCGTGACCGCGAGGGCGAGCACGGGTGCGCCGAGGAGCGCCCACGGATACTCGACGATCGTACTCACGGGAGCGGTCCGCGCCAGAAGAGGAGCATCACCTCGAGCGCGAGCGCCAGCAGCGCCGTGCCGAGCGGCCACCGGAAATCCTCGGCGAAATGGACGTACGTGCGCGCGCGCACCGGCTCGCGTTCGAGGAGATCGATCCGCTGATAGATGCGCTGCAGCGCCGCGGCATCGACCGCGCGGAAATATTGGCCGCCGGTGGTGCGCGCGACGTCCTTGAGCAGCTCTTCGTCGATCTCCACCGGCCGGTACTCGTAGCGGATGCCCATCAGCCCGCGCCCCACGGGCACCGGCGCCATCCCCTGCGTGCCCGCGCCGATCGCATAGATCTTCACCCCCATCGCCGCCGCCGCCTGCGCGGCGGTGCGCGGATCGATCGCGCCGCGATTGTTCACGCCGTCGGTGAGCAGGATGAGCACCTTCGAGCGGCCCGGCGCGTCGTGCAGGCGGTTCGTCGCGGTCGCGATCGCGGTGCCGATCGCCGTGCCATCCTCGAGCTGCCCTGCCTGCAGGTTGTCCACCGCAGTGAGGAGCACCGGATAGTCCACGGTGAGCGGCACCTGGGTGAGTGCCTCGCTCGCGAAGGCCACCAATCCGATGCGATCGCTGCGCCGCCCGAGGATGAACTGCTTCACCTTGTCCTTCGCGACCTCGAGCCGGTTCTCCGGCTGGAAATCCTCCGAGAGCATGGAGCTCGAGAGATCGATG
>JAYUMO010000231.1:0-3821 GCA_043762555.1 Gemmatimonadaceae bacterium
GGGGAACGAAGAGGAGTAGTCGCTGAGCGTCGCACGACGAACGGCCCGCTGGGGTTTATTTTCCCCGGCGGGCCGTTCTCGCATTCGCACCGGCGGACAGCCTTGCGCCCTCTCGTCGCCGGGCACAACGTCAGTCACCATGGACCGCCTCTTCCTCACCGCCCGCGTGCTCCACGTTTGCCTCGGCGTGTTCTGGGCCGGCGCGCTGATCTTCAACGCCGCCTTTCTCTTCCCCGCGATGCGCGACGCGGGGCCGGACGCCGCCAAGGTCGCCGCCGGCCTCATGCGACGGCGCTTCTTGAACATCCTGCCCGTCGTAGCGGGCCTGACCGTTCTGTCGGGATTCTACCTGTATTGGCGGGCATCGATCAGCTTCGGTGCCGCCTACGCGCGCTCCCCCATGGGCATGACGTACGGGCTCGGAGCGGTCGCGGCGCTGGCGGCGCTCAGCCTGGGCGTCGGGATCATGCGGCCGGCCATGCTCAAGTCAGCGGCGCTCTCACAGGCGGCCGCCGGGGTGGGGCCCGAGGAACGGGATCGCGCGCTCGCCGCGGCCCAAGCGCTCCGTGCCCGCGCCGGCGCGGTGGGGCAGATCGTGGCGTGGCTCCTCGGCGCCGCGACCGTCGCAATGGCGATCGCGCGCTACGTCTGAGCGGTACTGATCCGCCACGCCGCGTTCGCCGAACGACGATCTTCCCCACTTCCACGAAGAGGATACTCCGTGCGCAACTCACTCGTCACTTGGGTCATCGGCGGCTCGCTCTTGGGCGCGTCGAGTTCCCCGCTCTCCGCGCAGCGTCCTCAAAGCGTCTTTCTCGAGGACCATACGTGGCAGGAACTGCGGGACGCCGTCGCCGCCGGCACCACGTCGGTGCTCGTCTTCTCCGGGAGCGTCGAGGAGTCGGGACCTCATCTCGCGCTCGGTAAGCACAACTGGCGCGCACGCGCCTACGCGGAGCGGATCGCGAGCACGCTGGGCCATACTATAGTAGCCCCGATCATCCCGGTGGGCCCCACCGACAGCTCGCTGATGCGGTTCCCCGGCACGCTCGACGTGCATCCCGAGGTGTTCGCGGCGTACAACGCGGATATCGTGCGCTCCCTCGCCGCCGCGGGCTTCAAGCACATCTTCCTCCTCGGCGACCACGGCGGCGATCAGGCTCCGCTCAAGGCGCTCGCGCCTCGCCTCGACGCCGAGCTGGCGCCGCGAGGCATCCACGTCTACTTCGTCGGTGATGGGTACGCGAAGTCCACCACGGAAGTCGAGGCGCTTGCGGCGAGCAGGCACTTGTATGGCGCCGGCCACGGCGGGCTCTGGGACACCGCCGAGTTGTGGGCCGTCGAGCCAATGGCGGTCAGGCCTGCGCTCTTGGCGCCGGGAGACACTATCGATCCCGATGCCTTGAACGCGCGCGGCATGAGCGGCGATCCCCGCAAGGCGACTCCGCAGCTTGGCCGCGAATTCGGTGAGATCCGCGTGCGGAACGCGGTCGCGCAGATCCGCCTGCTCCTGCGCGGGCCGCCCGTCACGCCGGCGGCGGCCGCGCCCGACGACCGGGCGATCGTCGCCGCGCTCGATACCGCGTATCAGGCCGCGGTGAAGGCCAACGACGTGGCGACGATGAGCCGCATCCTCGCCGATGATTTCGTTCTCGTCACCGGGCGCGGCACCGCGCTCACCAAGGCGGACCTGCTCAAGTCCGCGGAGAGCAAGGAGTCCGTATACGAGCATCAGGAGGACACGAATCAGACCGTGCGCCAGTGGGGGAGCACCGCGGTCGTCACGGCGTTGCTCTGGATCAAGGGCACGAACACGAACAAGGGCGAGCCGTTCGACTACAAAGTCTGGTTCAGCGACACGTACGTGAAGACGCCGGCGGGATGGAAGTACGTGTTCGGGCAAGCGTCGTTGCGGCTCCCGGCGGCGCCGTAGATGCGGTCGTCGCGCTCTTCATCCTTTGCCGAAGGGGTACCGCAATGGCATACATCCTCGGAGCGGTCCTTGCCTTCGCGATCGGCGTCCTTGCGACGTCCGTCGGCTTCGACCGAGATCGCGCGTTCTATCCCACCGTGATGATCGTCATCGCGTCGTACTACGTACTGTTCGCGGTGATCGGGGGCTCCGTGCCATCGATGGCGATCGAGTCGGCGGTGATGGCGGGGTTCTTGGGCGCCTCGATCGTCGGGTTCAGGAGCACGCTCTGGTTGGTCGTCGCGGCGCTGGCAGCCCACGGCCTCTTCGATCTCGTGCACGGCCGCCTGATCGCGAATCCGGGCGTGCCGGCGTGGTGGCCGGCGTTCTGCCTCGCGTACGACGTGATGGCGGCGGCGTACCTCGCCTGGTTGCTATCCCGTTCGAGGGTGCGAGCCGGCGCGACCGAACACCAGAATGCGGCTGACGCCCCCCTGTCGCGCTGAGGCAGCTGAGTGCGAGCACAGCCGGGCTCTCCGGCTGTGAATAGGATCACCTTCCTCTCCCCTCGAGGCACGACGATGCGAAGGTCCCTCTGGCTGGTGCTCTTCGCAGCCGCCCTAGCGGCGCGCGCCCAATCCGCGCCGGCCGCGCGAGACGCCGAGGAGGTGAAGGCGACCCTCGTGCAGATGTGGGCCGCGATCGAGGCGGGCGACGTGGAGCGGTACGCGACCTTCGTGCACCCCGACTTCACGCAGTTCGGCGAGAGCGACCCCTACCTCTCCGAAGGGAAGGCCAGCGAGGTGCGCAGTATGGCGGCCTATCTGCAGCGGGCGAAGGGGATGCACACCGAAATGCACAACCCGCAGGTGACCGTGCGCGGGACCGTCGCGTGGATCACCTACTATTGGACGGACGACGGCATTATCGACGGCAAGCGCGTGACGAGTCACGGCAAGTCCACGCGGATCTTCGTGACGGAGCAGGGGAAGTGGCTCTGCATCCACGGACACTACACCCTCGCGCCGTGACGGCGTCGCCGTGGGTGCTCACGCCCCCGGCGCCGCCCGGGCCGGCGACGCGGCTCACCGCCCCTGGCCGGCTACACCCGATCCGGCAAACCGCTCAGTGCGAAACAAATGGCCACGCGCGCCCGATGGCATCAGGCCGTCCAGGTGCACCTGCGGAGCAAACCCCGTCCACAGCCCGCCCCGGCCGGACCCCGCTGACGCACTTCCCATTCCCAAACTCACCATCCAACAGGGGACACTTCTACTGAACGAAAACCGGGGACATTTCTACTGAACGTTGACGCTTGACGGGCCCCGCGGCGGCGCCGACCTTCGGGCGTGATAAGCCTCTCACTCGCGCTCGAAGTCGGCGCCGCCGTCATGGTCGTGGCGCTCGCCTGGGCGATCGTCCGCCGGATGGCGAAGCGCTCCACCCGCCGCGCGCTGCGGCGCTTTCGCGCGCGCGTCAATCGCTTCAAGCTCACGCGGAAATCGTACATCCGCACCGCGCTCCTCGCCGACGCCGCGATCGAGAAGGCGGTGAGCGATCACGGGGCCGAGCACGGGGTGCCGGCCACCGCGGTCTGGAAGCGCGTGGACACGTACATCGACGAGATCGTCCCGCACTTCAACGTGTTCGCGTACTATCGCGCCGGCTACGTCGCGAGCCGCGCGGTGCTCAATCTTCTCTATAAGGTGAGCCTCGACTACGAGAACCTCGCCGCGCTCGAGCAGCTCGCCGACGATTCGGTGGTCATCTATCTCATCAACCACCGCTCCAACGCCGACTACGTGCTCCTCGCCTACGTGCTGGCGGGGGACGTGTCGATCTCCTATGCCGTGGGCGAGTGGGCGCGCGCCTTCCCGCTCGAGTACGTGTTCAAGAGTTTCGGGGCGTA
>JAYUMO010000232.1:0-2204 GCA_043762555.1 Gemmatimonadaceae bacterium
GCGAGCGCGTCCGGCAAGTTCGCGGGGATCCGGTGCGCGAACGCCGCCGGCACGGTGAGGAACTCCGCGTACCCACCCCCTACGTCGCATCCCGTGGCGACGAAGCGCGCGCAGAGATTCTCCCTCCCCGCGCCGCACGCGCGACACTCGCCGCACGCCGAGTGGATCCACGCGATCCCCACCCGTTCGCCCGCGGCGAAGCCCGTCACCCCAGCCCCCCTCTCCGCGACCTGCCCCACCACTTGATGTCCCGGGATGAGCGGATAGCGCGGCGCCTTCAGCCTCCCCTCGGCAAGATCGAGATCGGTGCGACAGACCCCGCACACGCTCACGCGCACGAGCAACTCTCCCGCCCCCGCGCTCGGCGCCGGGACGTCGCCGAGCTCGAGCGCGTTCGGCCGCTCCGCGAGCGGAGCCGGAGACCGCAATAGCATCGCGCGCATCTGCACGGAATCTACGAGTTTCGTGCGCCCGCGCCGCGGAGATAGCGAGTGGCGAGTAGTTGCCGAGGCCGAGGCCGAGGCCGAGACCGGTTCCTTGACTCCCCCCAAGCAGCGACCTAAGTTGCCCGTTCTGTTCCGTGCCGCCCTTCGGGCGATCCACGTAGGATCAGGACCACGAACGCAGGACCGAATGCCAACGATCAACCAGCTCGTCCGGCGGAGTCGTCACGACGTCGCCCGGAAGGAGAAAGCGCCGGCGCTCCGCGGGAATCCGCAGAAGCGCGGTGTCTGCACCCGCGTCTACACGACGACGCCCAAGAAACCGAACTCCGCGCTCCGCAAAGTGGCGCGTGTCCGCCTCACCAACGGCTTCGAAGTCACCGCGTACATTCCCGGCGAAGGGCACAATTTGCAGGAACACTCGATCGTGCTCATTCGCGGCGGCCGCGTGAAGGACCTGCCGGGCGTCCGCTACCACATCGTGCGCGGCTCGCTCGACGCCTCGGGCGTGAACGGCCGCAATCAGAGCCGCTCGAAGTACGGCGCCAAGAAGCCCAAGGCCGGAGGGAAGAAGTGAGCCGCCGCTCCAAGTCCGTCAAGCGCCCCGTGCTCGCCGACGCGCGCTACGACAGCCAGACCGTCTCCAAGTTCATCAACACCCTCATGATCGAGGGCCGGAAGTCCACCGCCGAGCGGATCTTCTATGGCGCGATGGACCTCGTGGAGGAGCGCACCGGCCAGCCGGGCGTGAACGTGTTCAAGACGGCGCTGCAGAACGTGAAGCCGGTGGTCGAGGTGAAGAGCCGCCGCGTGGGCGGCGCCACCTACCAGGTGCCGGTGGAAGTGCGCCCCGAGCGCCGCACCGCGCTCGCGATGCGCTGGCTGATGTCCTTCTCACGCGAGCGCAGCGAGAAGTCGATGGCCGAGAAGTTGGCCGCCGAGGTGATCGCCGCGTCCAAGAACGAGGGCAACGCCGTGAAGAAGAAGGAGGACACGCATAGAATGGCCGAGGCGAATAAGGCATTTGCCCACTATCGGTGGTAACGGCGGTCCGCAGTCCGTAGTCCATAGTCCGTAGCACTACAGGCGCCCCGCGAGATAAACGCTCGCGGGGCGCCGTCGTTCTGTGGACTACGGACTATGGACTATGGACTTAGTAGTTGCTTTCTTCCCCCCATGAAAAATCGCCTCGACGCCTTCTGGTCCAGTGATCGCAGTTTGAGCGTTCTGCTCTGGGCTCTCGCGCTGAGCATCTTCGTCCTGATCCCGACGCTGGCGCTCATGGTGGCCCCGGCATGGGAGCGGGCGGCGCTCGCCGTCCTGTTCACCGGTCTGGTGCTCAGCGGGGTGTTCGCCGCGTGGTCCGATCCGGCGACGCGCCGCATGGTATTGATCGCCGGGCTCATGCCGCTCGTGCTGTTGTGGATCGAGCTCGTCTATCACGCGCCGTTCGTTTCACTCCTCACTGGCGGACTGCGGTTGGGGGCGGTGGCGCTCTTCGCCGCCGTGTTGTTCGGCCGGGTCGTCGCGCCGGGGCCGGTGACCAAGGCCCGGCTCAAGGGGGCGTTGGCGGTCTACCTGATGATCGGGCTGATGTTCGAGGAGGCCTACCGCGCGCTCTCGATCGCCTGGCCAGGGGCACTCAGCGTCCACGCGAGCAATCCGCTCAGCGCGAAGTTCACCGCGGAGCTCGTGTACTTCAGCTTCTCGACGCTTACCACGGCGGGCTACGGCGACATCGTCCCCCTCCACCCGCTGGCC
>JAYUMO010000233.1:0-4796 GCA_043762555.1 Gemmatimonadaceae bacterium
GTCGGTGGACGAGGCGTAGGTGACCGATTGCGTGGTGCGCGACGTGCCGTGCCGCACGGCGTCGTTGAGCGCGGTGCCCGCCATGACGCCGATCTCGAGCTCGCGGATCGCGTAGCCGATGGAGTCGCGCGCGTCCTCGGAGCCGCGCGGCGCGGTGTGGGCGCTCATCGTGAGGACGAGGCGGACAAAGCGGGGCGCCACGGCGGCGGCGCTCAGACGGCGCAGCTCGATGCCGCCGTGTCCATCGCGCTCGGCACCGCCGGCGAAGGTCACCCAGTGCCCGGGCGGGTTCTCGTCCACGTCGGTCACGTTCACGCCGCTCCAGTACTGGACGCGGAACTGCTGCGCGTACGGCACGCCCCAGTGGATGCGGATCGCGTTCACCGGCGTCGGCCGCCCGAGGTTCACGATCACCCACTGGGGATGGAGCGAATCCGGCTCGTTCGTAAATCGCCGGTCGAGATACGGATTGCTCTTCCAAAAGCTGGACGTGTCGCCGTCGTCGAGCCGGGAGTAGCCGCTGTTGTCCGCCTGGTCGAGCGTGTTGCCCCGGCGCGGGAGGCGAAAGCCGTACGAGAGCCGCAGCGGCTCGGACGACGTGTCGTTGGAGGTCCAGTAGCCGCGCCGGTGCGCCGAGTCACTCCACCGGCCGCGTGCGTTCCAGTGCCAGGCTTCCACGCCGAGTTCGGTGCGGAGGCGATAGGTGGCGACGCTGAATCCGACGCCGAGCATCGCGCGAATGTTCGCCGCGGTGTAGATGTCGGCGAGCACGCCTTTGGAATGTCCGTCGAGTCCGGCGCCGAAGGTCGCCGTGGGATCGAAACGATTCACCGGGGCGCGCTCCGTGTGCACGGTGACCACGGCGGCGCGCGGGGAAGCCTGCGCGGCGGCGCTCCCGCCGGCGATGCACAGAACACATGCGCCGATCGCGTTGCGCGGCCCAGGTCTCATCGGCCGCGCGTCGCCTCGGGCGTCGGATCGGCGCTGACGGTGCGGTAGTAGTCGCAGCGATCGCTGAGCGGGCAGATCTCGCACGTGGGCCGGGCACGGCGGCAGATCTCCTGCCCGTGCCGCCGCAGCAGGCGGTGCGCGGTGATGAGCCGGTCGAAGTCGGTGGGCAACGCCGGCGCCAGCGCGCGCCGCACCGCGGCGTAGGTGGCCGCGTAGTTCTTCCCTTCGCGCGCCGCGCCCAGCCGGACCAGCACCCGCAGCCCGTTCGAGTCGAGGCCCAGCACCGGGTGCGCGCGGGCGAAGAGGAGGATCGTCTCGGCGCCCGGCTCGCCGATGCCGGGGAACGTCCGCATCGCGCGGAGCGCCGCGGCGAGCGGCTGCCGCGCGGCGGCCGCGACGTCGTCGTCAAAGTGCTCGCGCGCCAACTCGGCCGCGCGCCGCAGCTTGGCCGCGAACACCACCGGGAGGATCCCGTGCGACGTCACCGCGAGGAGTTTGGCCTGCGCCGCCGCGCGAACTTTCGGCGGGGCAAGCCCCACCGTGCGCTTGAGCAGGGCGAAGGCGCGCGCGCGCTGCGCGTCATTCGCGAGGTACGCCACATTCTCCCAGAGCACCAGCGCGAACGGCTCGGTGGGGCGCCGCGGCGCGGGCGCGCCGTAGAGCTTGCGCAGCACCCTGATCACGCCGGCAAGGTCGAAGGTGGGGGCCGCGCGTCGGCGTCGAGGGGATGGGGAGGACGATCTGGCCACGGAGGAAGAAGAACTCACCGGCCGCCTGGTGGTGCAAGGGGCGAGTGCACCGCAGGCGCGCGATCGGACCATTGGAATCCTCGTCCGCCAGCCGCGCCACCGCTGTCCGCGCGACGAACGAATCGTTATCCTTGCGGCGTCCCCAACGGGAGACCCGCATGTTCGCGCTGACGGTCGCCGCGCTGGTCGCGCTCGCCGCGCCCCCTCAATTTCCCGCCGCGCCGGACGGCGCACCGATCGACTCAGCGGCGATCCGGGACAGCATTCGGCACCGGTTCGAGACCACGCTGCACTGGGAACAGGGCCGAGTGGCACTGCGCGGCGGCGTCGCGACGCTCGACCTGCCGCCGCGCTCGCGCTTCCTCGGCCCGACGGATGCCGAACGCGTGCTCACGAAGGCCTGGGGCAATCCGCCGGGCAGTGGTCTCCTCGGCATGATCTTCCCCGATTCCACCGGGCCATTCTCCGAGGGAAGCTGGGCGATCGTCGTCACCTTCGACGAGGATGGCTACGTGAAGGATGATGAAGCGGCCAAGCTCGACTATGAGGCTTTGCTGAAGAAGATGCAGGCGTCGTCGAAGGAGGAGAACGAAGAGCGCGCGAAGCAGGGCTTCGGCACGGTCCAGCTCTTGGGGTGGGCGGAACAACCGCACTATGACGCCGAGCAACACAAGCTCTACTGGGCGAAGCAGCTGCAATTCAGCGACGCGAACGCCCAGACACTCAATTACAACATCCGGGCGCTCGGGCGGCGGGGGGTGCTGGTGCTCAACGCCGTGGCGGGGATGGACCAGCTCGACGATGTGAAGCGCGGGATGCCGCAGATCCTGTCGGCGGTGAATTTCACCGACGGCAACCGCTACACCGACTTCAATCCGAGCCAGGGCGACAAGGTGGCGGCCTACGGGATCGCGGCGCTCATCGCCGGCGGCGTGGCCGCGAAGGCCGGGATGTTCAAGCTGTTGATCGCCGCGCTTATCGCGGCGAAGAAGGTCGTCGTGATCGCCGTGGTGGCGATCGGCGCCTGGCTGAGGCGCTTTTTCGGTCGCCGGAAGGAGCGCGCGGCGGCGTCCCTCCCCGGCGCGCCGCCGTCGAGGTGACGCCGCGCGGCTTCGCGCTACTCGCCGCCCTCGCGCTCGGCGCGCCGGCGGCGCGCGCGCAGGCGGACTATGAGAATCTCGATGCCGCGCGGCCCTTGCGCGTGCAGGACGCCTACGCGGTCGAGCGCTACGCCTGGGACGTCCAGTTGGGGCCGGCGGTCGAGCGCGTGGATGCCGGCGGCACCACCTGGGCGCTGGAGTCCGCGGTCGCGTGGGGCGCGCTGCCGCGCACGCAGGTGGAGCTCGTCGCGCCGCTCCTGTCGTCGCCCGACGGCGGCGCCGGCGGCGGCCGGAGCGTGGGACTCGATGGACTCACCCTGGGGGCGCTCCACGGATTGAACATGGAGACGCTCTCGTGGCCGGCCATCGCGCTCGTCGCGCGCGTGGTGACGCCGGTGGGGTCGCTCGCGCCATCGAGTGGGCTGTTCACCGTAGGCGGGATCGCCACGCGCAGCTTCGCGGCGGCCCGGCTGCACGTGAACGCTTCGGCGACGATCGGGCCGAGTGATGGCGGCGGGCTCGATCGCACGCGTTGGTTCGCCGGCGCGGCGATCGATCGCACGTGGCCGCTGCACGCGCTGCTCGCGGCCGCCGAGCTGTTCGCGGAGCAGCCGCTCGCGCCAGAGAGCCCGGTGGCGTGGACCGCCGGCGCCGGCGTGCGGTGGCAATCGACCCCGCGCCTGGTGTTCGACGGCGGCGTCAGCCGCCGCTTCTCCGGCAATGACCTCGCGTGGAGCGCGACGTTCGGCGTCACGTGGAGCTTCGCGGTGCGGGCCTTCATTCCGGTGCCGCGATGAGGGCGCGAGCGGCGATCCTTCTCGCCCTCACCGTCGGCGCCGCGCGCGCGGAGGCGCAGTGGTCCACCACGTACGATCAGACCTATCTGCCCGGCTCGTTCAACTGGCTCTTTCACGATCGGTACCCGGACGCGGAGCGGCTCTTCTCCGCCTTCGACTACGGGCACGCGATCCTCTACGAGACGCTGTTCACGCACCCCGGCGCGGACTCCTCGAGGCTCGAGACGCGCGAGTACGAATTCGTCGTCGGCACGCTGCTGCCCAACCCGCCGCGTCTCGCCCTCGCCGAGCGCGCAATCGAGCCGGAGTACGCGAAGCTCGTGCCCGAGGCGAAGGCGATGTTCGACTGGGCCCACCAGCTCCACCGGCAGATCTACGATGTGTGGAGCGACGACGCTCTCTCAGCGTCGCAAAAGGATTCGATGGTCGCGGTGCTCCTCCGCTACTATCGGTCGCGCCGCGATCTCGCGTTCAGTACGCGCCCGAAGGACATGGAGCTGATGGAGGGACAGCCGTATTCGCTGGTCTTCCGACGGCGCTATCCCAAGTTCAACGGGCTGATCTGGGCGTACCACTGGCTGCAAGTGGGCCTCTACGATGCGTTGATGGCCGGCGACACGCCCGCCGCGCGTGAGGCGAACGTGCGCGCCACCACCGCCCATTTCTGGACGATGCTCGCGGCGCCCCCTTCGCACATGCCGACGATGATGCCGATGACCCCGGCCGTCGCGCCGCGTTTCACCGCGCGCTACCCCGACGCCGCGGCGATCTTCGACAACCTCCACTCGCTCCACGACGTCGTCTCCGACATCCTCGCCTCCCCCCGGATCGCGCGGCGCGCGAAGCGTGCCGCCATCCTCGAAGCCGCCGCCCGCTACCGCGACGACACGTCGTCCGTCATGACCACCGCCGAGTGGCGCGAGATGGCCGAGTCCATGGGCCCGGAGCACATGGGTGGGCGGGCGGTTCCTTAAAGGCGCTGCGTCGCGGATGAACGCGGACCGACCGCGATCGCTCCGAGGGGGCGAGCGAGCCCGACGCGGCGTGGCAAGATCGCAGTCCGGTTGTTAACACCAGAGCGCTCTTCGATGCTCACCGCGCCTCGTGGAGCTCTCGTCACATCACGGAGCGATCGGGGGTGATCCGTTGGTCTCCGCGCCCATCCGCGGCGCAGCGCCCTTGCCCGGAACTCGGGCCAG
>JAYUMO010000234.1:0-3345 GCA_043762555.1 Gemmatimonadaceae bacterium
GGGAAGAATCCGCGCGCCACGATCGTGACCGTGCGCGGCACCATCACGGTGGAGCTCGCCGTGCTCGACGCGCCCCTCACCGTCCAGAACTTCGCGGCGCTGGCGCGCGCCGGCTACTACGACAGCGTCGCCTGGCATCGGGTGGTGCCGAACTTCGTCGTCCAGGACGGCGATCGCCGCGGCGACGGCAGCGGCGGTCCCGGCGACGCGATCCGTGATGAGCTCAACCGGCTGCGCTACCGGCGCGGCGTCGTCGGCGTGGCCCTCTCCGGACCCGACACCGGCGGGAGTCAGTACTTCATCATGCTCTCGGCGCAGCCGCACCTCGACGCGGGCTATACGGCATTCGGCCGGGTCGTGGCGGGCTACGACGCGCTCGACGCCATCGTGCAGGGCGACTCCATCGTCGCGGTTCAGATCGCGGAGTGAATCGCGCCGCCCGGGCCGCGCTCTCGATGCTCGCCGCCGGCACGACGTCGATCTGCGCGGCCTGCCCCCCGCGCGCGCCGGCGCTCCGCGGCGAGGTCGTGCCCGTGCACCTCCCGGCCCCGGCGCTCCCCGCCGGGCATCTGAAGACGGTGTTTGCCTTCACGTATCACGATGCCGACGTGACGGTGCGCGGGGAGGGGGTGGCCCGTACCGCCGCGCCCGACAGCGTCCGCCTCGACCTCTTCCTGAACAACGAGGCTGCCGGCGACGCGGTGTTCATCGGCGATTCGCTCCTCCAGGCGCGCCCCAGACTCACGCGAAAGCTGTTGCCGCCGCTCCCCTTCCTCTGGGCCGCCCTCGGGGTGTTCCGGACTCCCGGATCGGCCGACACCACCGCCCGCGTTGACTCCGACACGCTCCGCATTGAGATTGCAGGGGACCCCGCCTGGCGAGCGACCTTCATGGGCCCGGAACTGCTGCGTCTCGATCTGGTCGAGGAAGGGCGCATCCCGCAGACCGTGATGCGCGTGCCCGGCGTTCGCGTCCACTTCGAAGCGGCGCGCGCCGGTCGCACGCTCGATCTCGTCGTACGGCGCGTGGACACACTTCCGGCCTTCGATGCGTCGATCTGGCGCTAGCGGTTTCGCGCTCGCGGCCGCGCTGCTCGGCGGCTGCCACTACGGCTTCGCGGGCGGCGGCCTCCCGCCCAACATCAAGACGATGGCCGTCGTCCCCTTCGACAACGACACCCCCTCTCCGGATGTGCAGCGCGAGCTCTCCGAGCTGCTCTCGACGCAGATCCTGGGGCGACTGGGCCTGCGCCCCGCGTCGGAGACGCGCGCCGACGCCGTGGTGCACGGCCGCATCACGCGCTTCGACAGCGGCATTCCCGTCGCGTACTCGTCCCAACCGAACTCCACCAGCGCCCAGCGCGAGCTGCGCATCACCGTGGACGTCGAGATCCTCGACCAGATCTCCGGCCGCGTGATCTGGTCGCGCAAGGGACTCGTCGGCAATGGCACGTACTCTGAGCGCGACGAGGCCGCGGGCCGGAAGGAAGCCGAGACGAAGATCGTCAACGACGTGGTCGCGGGAGCGCAGTCCCAATGGTGAGGCCGCCGCGAGCGCGCGCCGGGAAGATGCGCCTCGGCTGTCTGCTGACGCTCGTGATCGTCGGCGCGCTGTCCTATTACGGCTGGGGCGCGGCAAAGGCGGCACTGAATTTCTACGAGTATCAGGATGCGATGGAGCAGGAAGCGCGCTTCGCGGCCCGCACCGCGAACGAGACGATCGTCTCGGGGCTCCGCGCCAAGGCGGATTCGCTCGGGCTGCCCGAGGCCGCGGGAAAGATCCAGATCCACCGGAAGGAGAACAAGATCTGGATCTGGGCCAACTACATCGAGCTTATCGAGCTCCCCGGCTACCAGATCGAAGTGGAGCTCACGCCGCACGCCGAGAGGGTGTTCTGACCTCGGCGCCGCCGCGCCCCCCCGCGCGAAAGGTGATGAGCTGGTCCGATGCGCGCTGCTGGCGCGACGCGGTCCACGGGCGCGTGGTGTTCACGAACGGCGTCTTCGACCTCCTGCACCCCGGGCACGTGGACCTGCTGACGGCGGCGCGCGCTACCGGCGATGCGCTCATCGTCGGGGTGAACGGCGACCACTCCGTGCGGCGCCTCAAGGGTGCGGGGCGCCCCGTGCGCTCCGAGGCCGAGCGTGCGCTCGTGCTCGCCGCGCTCGAGTCGGTGGACGCGGTGGCGGTCTTCACGGAGGACACCCCGCTCGAGCTGATCGTCGCGCTGCGGCCGGACGTGATCGTGAAGGGGGGCGACTACACGCCGAACGCCGTCGTCGGCCGGAAGGAAGTCGAATCGTGGGGCGGGACGGTGGTCATCGTGCCGCTCACGCCGGGCCAGTCCACCACCACCATCATCGAGCGACTCCGTGGCCGCCGCTAGCCGGGTGCGCGAGGAGAGTGGGAACAGGAGCGGAACGCGCGACGCGGATTTGCGCGGAGGAACTGCCGGATCGCTCCGAGCGCGGCGAGAGGCCATCGTTATGTGTTGAGTCTTTGTCTTGTTGTAAACAACAAAATCAGCGCCTGACCGGCCGCCGCCGAACTGTCCCCGCGCTCGGAGCGATCCGGTAGTTCATCCGCGTAGATCCGCGCTCGGCTCTTTTTCTTACTTTCTACTATGCCCCCTGCTCCCCTGCCGCCGCGCGCCGGTCGCGCGAACGACGCTCTTCGCCCGGTCTCGCTCCAGCGCGGCGCGGCGCCGAACGCCGAGGGCTCCTGTCTCATCGCCTTCGGCGCGACGCGCGTGCTCTGCACGGCGTCGGTGGAGGAAGGCGTGCCCGGATGGCGTCGCGGCCGCGGCGAAGGCTGGCTCACCGCCGAGTACGCGATGCTCCCGCGCGCCACGCACACGCGCACGCCGCGCGAACGCACGCAGCTCGGCGGGCGCACGCAGGAGATCCAGCGCCTCATCGGCCGCAGCCTGCGCGCGATGCTCGACGATTTCCACTTCGGCGAATTCACCGTGCGGGTGGATTGCGACGTCTTGCAGGCCGACGGCGGCACGCGCACCGCGGCGATCACCGGCGCGAGCGTGGCCGTCGTCGACGCCTTCGACTGGCTCGTGCGCCGCGGCTCGATCGCGGCCACGCCGGTGCGCCGCCGCGTCGCCGCGATCAGCGTCGGGCTGCTGGGCGCGGAGGCGCGCCTCGACCTCGAGTACGCCGAGGACGTGCGCGCCGACGTGGACATGAACGTCGTGATGACGAGCGAGCAACGCTTCGTCGAGGTGCAGGGGACGGGCGAGCACGGGACCTTCGACCGCGGCGCTCTCGACGGGTTGCTCGCGCTGTCGGAGCGCGGAATCGCCGCGTTGCTCGCCGCGCAGGTCGCCGCGCTCGG
>JAYUMO010000235.1:0-1653 GCA_043762555.1 Gemmatimonadaceae bacterium
TGCTCATCGTCGTCCGCTCCACGCACCCTCCTCGTCGGGAGGGATGCATGGGGACACTTCTACTGAACGCTCAAGGGGACATTATCAGTGAAGCACAACACTCGCGCGCCGGACGTTTGACGGCTCGTGGTCCCCGCGTCAGACTTCGCTCCAACGCACTCACCCACGACTCGACATGCCCGTACCACTGCTCGACCTCCGCGCCCAGCACGCGCGCATCAAGGACGATGTCGTCCGCGCCCTCATGCAGGTCGTCGACGACCAGCTCTTCATCCTCGGCAAGCCGGTGGCCGCGCTCGAGAAGGCGGCGGCCGACCTCTCGCGCACCAAGCACGCCATCGGCTGCGCCAGCGGCACCGATGCGCTGCTCCTGGCGCTCAAGGCGTTGGACATCGGCCGGGGCGACGAAGTGGTGACGACGCCGTTCACCTTCTTCGCGACCGCCGGCACCGTTCACAACGTCGGCGCAACGCCGGTGTTCGCGGACATCGAGCCGGACACCTTCAATGTCTCCGTCGCCGCGGTGAAGGCCGCCGTCACGTCGAAGACGAGGGCCGTGATCCCGGTGGATCTCTTCGGGCAGATCGCGCCGATCGAGCAGTACGCGGAGGCGATGCCCGGGATGCCGCTGATCGAGGACGCCGCGCAGTCGATCGGCGCGCGCCGCCGCATCAACGGCGAGTGGACGATGGCCGGCGAGCGCGCCACGATCGGCACCTTCTCCTTCTTCCCGTCCAAGAACCTCGGCGGCTACGGCGACGGCGGCATGATGGTGACGCGGGACGACAAGCTGGCCGAGCGCTTGTTCAAGCTCCGCACGCACGGCGCGACCACCACCTACTACCACGACGAGGTCGGCTTCAACAGCCGGCTCGATGCGCTGCAGGCGGCGGTCCTGCTCGCCAAGCTCCCGCATCTCGCGGGGTGGAGCGCGGCGCGCCGCGAGCACGCGGCGTACTACGACCGCGCGTTCGCCGACATGGCGGAGATCCGCACCCCGGTGATCGATCCGGACAACGAGTCGATCTTCAACCAGTACACGATCCGCGCCGACCGGCGCGACGGGCTGCAGCAGCACTTGAAGGCGAAGGGGGTGGGGAACGCGATCTACTACCCGCTGCCGCTGCACTTGCAGAAGTGCTTCGCGTACCGCGGGCACAAGGCGGGGCAGTTCCCGGAGTCCGAGCGCGCGGCGAAGGAAGTGATCTCGCTGCCGGTGTACCCCGAGCTCACGCGCGCGCAGCAGGACGAGACGATCTCGGCGGTTCGCGCCTTCTACGGGCACTGAGCGCGTGACAGCGGTCGCGGGATGCGCGTCGCAGGGGCGAATGCGTGACGCCCGTTGCCGTGCCGTCCGCGTCATGATGGAGCCCCGGTCATGACCGCGCACGAGACCCTCCCGCCGACCCCACCGGCGGCGTCGCAGGCGGCCGGAGAGAGCGGCTTCCCACTGCTCTTCCTCGGCTTCCACGTGCGGCGCGCGCTCGTGGTGGTGCTCCAGCTGGGGATGGTCGCCGCCAGCTACTGGCTGGCGTTCGCGCTCCGCTTCGATTTCCGGATTCCGCCGAACGAGCTGCTCACCTTCTGGCTCACGCTCGGGCCGCTGCTGTTGCTCCGGCTGGGCGCGTTCGCGTACTACCGGCTCTACAGCGG
>JAYUMO010000236.1:0-9160 GCA_043762555.1 Gemmatimonadaceae bacterium
ATCCCTGACTATACTCATGACCATGCCGGCCTTACACGAGCGCGCCGTTCGAGACCTGCAATTCATCCGCGAGACCATGCAGGTCGCCGCCGGATTCACCGCCGTCTCCGGGTGGGGCCAGGCCGCGGTCGGCGCGGTCGGGGTCGCGGCGGGGATCCTCGGCGCGCTCCAGCCCACGGCCGGGCGCTGGCTCGCCGTCTGGTGCGCGGCCGCCGTCGCCGGCGCGACGATCGGTGTCGGGAGCACCCTTGTAAAAGCGCATCGCGCGGGGCAGCCGCTGTTGGCGGCGCCGCTGCGGAAGTTCGCCCTCGCCTTCGCGCCCGCGCTCGCCGCGGGGGCGGCGCTCACGGTCGGGCTCTGGCGGATCGGCGCGGTCACGATGATGCCCGCGGCCTGGCTGCTCTGCTACGGGGCCGGGGTCATGGCGGGCGGCACCTTCTCCGTGCGCGCGGTGCCTGTGATGGGGGCGTGTTTCCTCGCGCTCGGCGCGGCGGCGCTCGCGGCGCCCGCCGCCTTCGGGAACGGCGTCCTGCTCGCCGGATTCGGCGGTCTGCATCTCGCCTTCGGCATCCTCATCGCGGTGCGCCACGGTGGGTAAGGAGAGTCCGGTGCGGCGCCGAGCCGATGACGGCGATGAGGCGGCGCGGAAGCGCGCGCTGCGGGCGCTGGCGGCCAAGCGGGCGGCGGCGGCACCGCTCGCGCTGGACGGGGTGATCCATCACCGGCTGCGACTCGGCATGGTCAGCGCGCTCGCGGCGAATCCCACGATGTCGTTCACCGAGCTCCGCGCGCTGCTCAAAACCACCGACGGCAATCTGAGCGTGCACGCGCGGAAGTTGGAGGACGCGAAGTACGTGACGGTGACGAAGCGCTTCGAGGGGCGGCGTCCGCGAACGGATTACAAGCTGACGGCGGCGGGGCGGGGGGCGTTGGTGCGGTATCTCGAGCACATGGAACGGCTGATACGGTCCGTGGTCGGTAGTCCGTAGTCCAGAGTCCAGAGTCCAGAGTCCAGAGTAAGGGCGAACTGCGGTCGCTAACTTCCAAAAACAAAGTACTCAATATCTATGCACGTCGCGATCATTATGGATGGGAATGGAAGGTGGGCGAACGCGCGCGGGTGGGCCCGGGCGGCGGGGCATCGGGCGGGGGCGGATGCGGTGCGGCGCACGGTAAGAGCGGCGCCCGCGCTCGGCGTGAGTACGCTGACCCTCTTCGCCTTCAGCGGGGACAACTGGAGACGGCCGCCGCTCGAGGTCGAGATATTGCTGCGGCTCTTTCGGCGGCATCTGCTCACGGAGACGCGGCGGCTCGCGGAGAACGGCGTGCGGCTCACCGTCATCGGGCGGCGCGATCGGCTTCCCGACGTCCTGCGCGAGCTCATCGCGGTCGCGGAGCACGAGACACGACACGGCTCGGCACTGCATCTCCGGATCGCCATCGACTATTCGGCGCGCGACGAGATTCTGCGCGCGGCCGGCGCGGCCCGCGTGGCCGGCGCGCCGCTCACGCGCGACGCGATCGCGAGAGCGCTCGGCGGCGGCGCGCCGGACGTCGATCTGCTCATCCGCACCGGCGCCGAGCGGCGGCTCTCGGATTTCCTGCTCTGGGAGTGCGCCTACGCCGAGCTGTTGTTCACCGACGTCATGTGGCCCGACTTCACCGCGGCGCACCTCGAGCGCGCGCTCGCCGACTACCGCACACGCGAGCGTCGATTCGGCGCGCTGCCCGCGCTCGCCGCCGGCTGACCCGTCACCCTCCATCTCACTTCGCCATGGATCAGACACTTACCATCTTCAGCTTCGCGTTCACGCTGGCCGCGCTCGCCGCGGCGATCTGCTTCGATGCGCGCCCCGGCGTCAATTGGCCGCTCTGGACGATCCCGGCCGCCGCGGGTCTCTATTACTTCACGCGCGCGGCTCGACCCGCCGCCCTCCGCGAGATCGCGGCGCCGCTCGCGCTCGTCGCCCTCCTCTCGCTCGGCGCCGCCGTCACGGCGGATATCCGGCTGCACGCGCTGATCGCGATGGCGTGCATCGTGCTCCTCTCCCTTGCGATGCGTATCGCCGCGGGAGCGCCGGCGGAGCGCGTGGGCGCGGGCTTCATCGCCGCGTCACCGCTCATCGGCGCCTTGGAGACGGTCGGCGAATCGTGGCGCCGCACCACCGCCGTCGCGCGAGACGGGAGCGCGCAACGCTCGCTTCCGGTGGTGCGCGGCCTGCTCATCGCCACGCCGGTGGTGATCGTTCTCTGGGTGCTGCTCGCCGAGGCCGATCCGCATCTGTACCAGTGGGGACGCGCGATCGCGGAAGCGATCGAGCAGCTGGCCTTCGTCCCCCGCCTGCTCTTCGGCATCGGCATCGCCGTGCTGACGCTCGGCGCCTACGGGCTCGTGCTGCGCGGTGGCGCGCGCGTCGCGCCGGCCCTCGACCGCGCTCCCGTGACCATTGCCGCCACCGAGCGACTGATCGTCCTCGGCGCCGTGGTGCTCCTCTTCGCGCTCTTCGTCGCGCTGCAGCTGCCGTAGCTGTTCGGCGATCCCGCCGGCGCCGCCGGCACGGGGATCACGTACGCCGACTGGGCGCACCGCGGCTTCGGCGAGCTCACGACCGCGGCGGTGCTCGTCACCGTGCTGATCGTGATCCTCGAGACGTGCGCCGTACGCGGCGGCGACGCGCAGGAACGCCTCGCGCGGGTCGGAGCCCTCACGCTCGTGGCGCTCACCGCGCTCGTCGTCCTCTCGGCATTCCGGCGCATCACCCTGTACGAAGGAGCCTACGGATTCACCGGCGCGCGACTCTGGGCCCAGGCCTTCATGCTTGGCGTCGGCATCGCGCTCGCTCTACTCGCCCTCGAGATCCGCGGCATGCTCGACGCGCGACGTCTGGCGCGGCGCACGCTTCTCGCCGCCGCTGCGATGCTCGTGGGGCTCGTGTACTGGAATACGGACGCGTTCATCGTGCGACGCAACGTCGCGCAGTTCGGGGGAACGGAGAAGCTCGACGTTCAATATCTCGCCTTCAGGCTCTCGAAAGACGCGATGCCCGCCCTACTCGCTGCGCGAAGTACGCTGCCGCCGGCGCAGGGAGCGCATCTGGCGGCGTGCATCGCGCGGCGGATCGAGCGCACCCACGCGCGGGAGCTGCGCGAGGGGAGATGGTTCGAGTACAGCGTGAGACGACAGGCGGCCGTCGAGGCGGTGAGCGGGGCAGGGGACAGCGTGGGCGACTCGCGGGCGTGTGAGTTCAATCGGGACTAGGAGGTAGTGGCTGCACTAGACCGAATTGCGCCGGCGATCACATTTTCGGGACTCGGGACTCGGGACTTGGGAGCGAGTAGGAGATGGGAACGGCGGGAGTCGGTCCATCATCTACTCTCTCCCGAGTCCCGAGTCCCGAGTCCCGAAAACGTCGTTCGTCACGCCAGCCCCGCCAGCCTGTCCCTCATTTCCCCCGCGCTCCCCAGCCTCTCCTCTCGCCGTTTGGAGAGCAGTTGCGCGAGCAGCGCGTCGAGCCCCTCCGGCACGTCGGGATTCAGCGCGCGCGCCCGTGGCGCCTCCTCCTGCAGTAGTCGTGCGATCAGCGCCATCGGACTCGCCGCCACGAATGGCAGCCGTCCCGTCACCGCCTCGAAGAGCACCACGCCCGCCGAATAGAGATCCGCCCGGACGTCCACTTCCTCGCCGAGCAGCTGCTCCGGCGGCATATAGGCCGGCGTTCCCACGACCAGACCGACTTCGGTGATCCCCGCGCCACCGCGCTCGCTCAGCCGCGCGACGCCGAAGTCCATCACCTTCAGCACTCCCTCGGCGTCGAGCAGCAAATTGTGCGGCTTCACATCCCGGTGGATCACGCCTTCGGCGTGCGCGGCGGCGAGCGCGTCCGCAAGTTGAGTGCCGATCGCGAGCACGCTTTCCACGCTCAGTTTGCCTCGCGTATCGATCAACTCTCGCACCGTGATCCCTTCCACGAGCTCCATGGTGAGGAAATATCCGCCCTCCCATTCGCCGAGGTCGTGCGTGCGCACCACATTGCGATGCGTGATGCGGCGCGCGAGGCGGATCTCGCTCTTGAAGCGCTCGATCACGGCGGCGTCGCCGATGCTCTCCTTGCGCAGGGTCTTGAGCGCGATCTCTTCGCCGAGCTCGAAGTCGTGCGCGCGGAAGACGGCGCCCATCCCGCCGCGGCCCAGGGTCGCGAGGATCTCGTAGCGTCCGCCAACGCGCTCCCCCGTCTGCGGGAGCGGAACGGCGGCCGGCGCGCCGGGCCCCGCCTCGCGCGCCTTGGCGATGTCCACTTTGAGCGCGCGCACCCGCTCGTGCAGCTGTTGTTCGCGCGCGCGGATGTTGGAGGCCATCGCGTCGAAGACGCGCGCGAGCCTCCCGACCGCGTCCGAGCGGCGGGACACACTCGCGAGCGCCCCCGCGCGATACGTCCCGGCCTCGACCGCCACCGCGGCCGATGCCACCGCCTCCGCCGCCTGCAGATACGCGCGCTCCCGGTCGCGCGCGCGCTTCTTCGCCAGGCTGGAGCCGACGCGCGCCTTGAGCAGCACCGGATCGAAGGGCTTGGACAGGAAATCCTCCGCCCCCTGCTCGATGCAGCGTACCGCGCTCTCCACATCGTCGAGCGCCGAGATGACGATCACCGGGATGTCGCGCGTGGACTTGTTCCCTTTCAGCCGCTCGAGCACCGCGAAGCCGTCAAGCTCGGGCATCATGATGTCGAGCAGCAAGAGGTCGGGCGCGTTCTGCTCCACCATGGCGAGGGCCTGCTTGCCGTCCTCGGCGGTGAGTACCTCGTAGCCCTGCTTCTCGAGCCGCCGCCTGAGCAGTTGGCGATTATCCTCGACGTCGTCCACCACGAGGATGCGTGCCGGCCTATTTTGCTCGTCGGTCGCTTCGACCTCTTCGACCGGCGGCGCCGTGAGATCGGCATCCAAAACTTTCGGCCGTAGCTGCTCCGCCGCGTGCAGGATCCGTCGCAGATCGTCCGTCGCCGTCTCGCCGAGGTCGTGCGCACTCATCAACGACGTGACCGCGCGGATGATCCGCGCCTGCGGCTCCTCGAGCTCCGCGTAAAGCCGGCGCACCGCGTCGGTGGCCGGTACTTCAGAGGGCACGAGCACCGCACTGATGTGCGCGAGCGCGTCGTGCGCCGCGTCGAGGATCGCCTTGAGCGGCGCGCGATGATCCTCGTCGCCGGCCGGGAGGTCCTCGAGCAACATCTCCGTGTAGCCCACGATGTGATTCACCGGCGTGCGAAAGGTGTGCCGCAGCTCACCCACCGCCGAGGTGCGTCCGCTCACGGCGCCGCCGCGAGCACGGCCGTGATCTTACCGAGCAGCCGCTCGAAGTCCACCGGTTTCGTGTCGTACTCATCGCAGCCGGCGGCGAGCGCCTTCTCGCGATCCCCTTGCATCGCGTGCGCCGTGAGCGCGATGATCGCCACGCGTTTTCGCTCGGACTTCTCGCCCGCGCGGATCAAGCGGGTGGCCTCCCAGCCGTCCACCTCCGGGAGGTTCATGTCCATGAGCACGACGTCGAACTCGCCGGTGAGCGCCATGTCCACGCCGCTCCGTCCATCCACCGCGATCCCCACCTCGAAGCCTCGGCGCGCGAGCCGGCGCGAGAGCATGTCGCGGTTCATCTCGTTGTCCTCCACGAGGAGCACGCGCTTCGTCGTCAACTTGGTTTCGCTCACGCGATCATCTCCGGCGCCGGCTTCGCCGCCCGCGAATCGACGGGCAGGCGAATGGTGAAGGTGGACCCCGAGCCCACGACGCTCTCGCCGGTCACGTCGCCGCCCATCAAGCGGCAGAATCGCCGAGTGATCGCGAGGCCGAGCCCCGTCCCGCCGTAGCGGCGCGTGGTGCCCGCGTCCGCCTGCGCGAAGGCTTCGAAGAGACGCGACATCTGCTCCGGCGTGATGCCGATGCCGGTGTCGCGAATGCGGAAGAGCACCTCGTCGCCCGCGCGCTCCACCTCGAGCGACACCGTCCCCTTCTCGGTGAACTTCGCCGCGTTGGACAGGAGGTTGAGCAGCATCTGCCGGAGCTTGGTGCCGTCGGTGTACATCGTGTCGACCGAATCCGCCGCGGTCACTTTCAGCATGTTCCCGTTGCGCGCGACGAGCGGCTGCACCGTGGCCTTCACGTCGGCGATCACCGTCGCGAGATCCACCGCCTCGACGATCAGGTCCATTCGCCCCGCCTCGATCTTGGAGAGGTCGAGGATGTCGTTGATCAGCGACAGCAGATGCTTGCCGGCGAAGCGGATCTTCTCGAGGTCGCCGATGCTCGACGTGTCCTTCCGGTCGCGCGCGTCCTCCTCGAGCATTTCGCTGTACCCGATGATCGCGTTGAGCGGAGTGCGCAGCTCGTGGCTCATCGACGCCAAGAACTGGCTCTTCGCCTTGTTCGCCGACTCCGCGTCCTGCTTCGCGCGCAGCAGCTCGGTCACGTCGTGGTAGACCGCGAAGACGCCGATGCGCTCGCCGCTCACGATCACCGGCAAGCCCGAGAGCTCCACGTCGAGAAAGGTGCCGTCTTTGCGCTTGCGCTTCCCGATGCCGCGCGCCGTCTGCGTCGCCGCCGTCGCCGTGTAGGCCCGCGCTTCCGAGAGGGTCTCGGGCGTCGTGATCAGTTCGTCGAGGTTCTTCCCGAGCACTTCGACCGGCGCCCAGCCGAAGAGCCGCTCGAAGGCGGGATTGCACTGGATGATGTCCCCCTTCATGTCGAGCGTGACGATCGCCGACGGGCTCAGCTCGACCACCGCCTCGAACAGCTGCTTCTGCCGGTCGGCGGTGGTGAAGAGGCGCGCGTTCTCGATCGCGATCGCGGCTTGCGGCGCGAACAAGTTGAGCCGGCGAAGATCCTCGGCGCCGAACACGCGCGCCGGATCGGAGTGCACGCTCGCCATCACTCCCACCAGCCGCTGACCGATCAGCAGCGGCGCGGCCATCACGGAATGGATCTCGAGGTCGCCGTACAGCGCGGAGCGGCCGGTCCATTCCGAATACTTCGGGATGATCATCGGCTTCCCGGTCACCGCCACCCTGCCCATCGCCCCCTCGCCCAGCTGGAGGCGCGTACCGGTGGAGTCCTTCCCGATGTTCTCGCTCGCCGCGATCGCCAGCTCCCGCTTCTCCTGGTCGAAGATCGCCACCTCGCCGCCGGTGACGCCGAGCAGCGTGACCGCGCGACGCAGCACCGCCTTCAGCACGCGCGGGAGCTCGAGCGCGCTCGAGAGGTCGGACATCGAATCGAGCAGCGCGCGCTGCTCTTCGGCCCGCTTGCGCTCGTTGACGAGCAGCCGTGCGCGCGCGATCGCGATGCTCGCCTGATTCGCGGCCGCGGTGAGGATCTCGAAGTCCGGCTTGCCGAACGCATTCGCGTCGTGGCTCTGCACGCAGAGCACGCCCACCGCCTCCCCGTCCACGATGAGCGGCACATCCACTTCGCTGCCGGTGGGGTACGTGGTCACGTAGTCCGGCGCCTTCCGCACGTCGGGGGTGTAGCAGAGCTTCTTCGCGCGCAGCGCCTGCTCGGTGAGCCCATGCCCGGCGCCGATGCGCATCCCCACCTTCACGTGATCCCATCCGACGCACGCTTTGAGCACGCGCTCGCCGCTGTTCTCGTCCAAGAGGAAGACGCCGATCAGGCTGTATCCCAGCGACTCATCTCTCAGCCCCGCGACGACGCGACCGCACACGTCATCCTCCTCGAGCGCCGCGGCGATCTCGGCGCTGAGGCGGAGCAGGGCGGATTGGCGGGCGGCGGCGTGGGAAGGAGGACGGGGCACGGGGAGGATTCTATCGGCGGGGGAGAGGGACGTCTAGCGAGGCGAGCGATCTACTCCGGACGACGTTTTCGGGACTCGGGACTCGGCCCTCGGGGGAGAGTAGATAGTGGCCCAACTCCCGCCTCATCTACTTTCTACTCTCACCCGAGTCCCGAGTCCCGAGTCCCGAAATCTCAGCCCGTCTTGATGCCCTTGCCCACCACGAACTCCCCCGCCACCCGGTACCCGTTCCCATGCCGATACTGCGCGATGGAAGCCAGGTACTCCGCGTGCGCCGCCAGCTTCGTGGCCTGGTCGAAGTGTGAGTACGCGAGCGCCACCGGCCCCCCCACGAACGCGGCGCCCACGGCCTCGTCCCCATTCTCGTATCGGATCGGCGCATCCATCCGCTCGACGACCACCGAGTCGAACCCCGCCATCTCCATCGTGATCTTGAGCGCGTCCCCTTGCCCAAGCTGGAAGAACATGGGGCACACTTCACTCGCCACTCGTTTTTCGACGATCGGAAAGATCTCCGCCCACCCACACCGCTCCCGCGCCCCCCACACCGCCACTGCCACCCGCCCTCCGGTGCGCAGCGCCCGGTGCATTTCCTTGAGTGCCGCCAGCGGATCGGGCACGTACATGAGCCCCAACCCGCACAACGCCACGTCGTACGTCCCGTCCGGTAGCGCGAGCTCCTCCGCGTCCATCCGCTCCGCGCGCACTTGCCCCAGCCCGCGTGACTCGGCCGTCGCGCGCAGCTTGTTCACCATCTCCTCGGAGATGTCCGTCGCCATCACCGCCCCCTGCGCCCCGACGGTCGACGCCGCGCGAAAGCTCACGAGCCCCGTCCCGCACGCGACGTCGAGCACTCGCTCCCCACGCCGCAACTCCGCGAGCTGCAGCAGCCGATTCTGCGCCGGCTCGAGCGCGCTGGCCCAATACCGCTCATACTCGGCCGCCGCCTTGTCCCACCCATATCTCTGCACCCGCCGTTGCAACTTCGCGTCCAAGCTCCAGCCCTCCTTGATGTGGATCTCCCTCGAAAGTAGATGCCCGTCCACCTCCCTCTCCCTGCCGAGGCCGGCAGTTCCCGAGGCCGAGACCGGTAGTAGAGCCCTACATAATGATCTTCACGATCCTCCCGATCAGCTCCTCCAGCGGTACAACCACGAGCACCAGAGGCAGCAGCGGCGCCGCCGCCGCGACCACCAGCGGCACCACGTCCTTGGGCGCGAACGGGACCACTCGCATCCCCTTCACCACCGCCTAGCTGTTCGCGAGGTCGGCGAGCGACTGCACGTCAGCGGAGCCCAGGAGCGCCTCGTCCTTCAGGCCTCCGCGCAACCACTTCTTGTCGAACGCCGTCACGTACGT
>JAYUMO010000237.1:0-2555 GCA_043762555.1 Gemmatimonadaceae bacterium
ATCACCGCGACCGGCATCGAGAGCCCCGAGTCCACTCCGGGGGGCACCACCAGCGCGCCGTACGCGCGCTCGCCGCGTTTGGCAACAGCGGTGCCGACGGTGAACGTCGTGCGCGAGTCGGCGCGCTGCGCGGCGGCGGGAAGCGCGAGGAGAACCGCGAGAGTGACAAGAAGGTGTTTGTTCTTGGTCATGGTGGCTCCGTGACAGGTCCGGTTCAGCGCGGGGGAGGAGAGTAGAACATACGGCCGTTGAGCGGAAGTCGCCGGCGAGCGGCTGCCGGCTTCCTTGACGGCGAGAGCCGGGCCTCCCATTATCGCGGTGATGAGCACGATCTCGGAGGTGCCTATGCGTCGCGTTGTCGATGCGCTGCTGTTCGGCGCGGCCGTGATCGGCCTCGGCTCGTGCGGGCTCAGTACCACTTCGCCAGGTGGCGGCGGCGGGGGAACGGTGAGCGCGATCAACGTGGGCCCGCCGGCCGCCACGCTCGCGCCGGGCGAGACCCTGCAGCTCACCGCGATCGCGCTCGACGCGATCGGCAATGTCCTTCCCGGTCACGCGGTCACCTGGACGAGTGATAACACGGCCATCGCCACGGTCAGCTCAACGGGCCTCGTGACCGGCGTCGCGCTCGGCGGTCCGGTCACCGTGCGGGCCACGAGCGGAACGGTCGTGGGCACGTCGCGCATTACCGCGGCGCACTTGGTGTTCGCGTCGGTGAGTGTCGGCCCCGGGCACATCTGCGGATTGACCACGTCCGGCGCCGCGTACTGCTGGGGGGACAACACGGCGGGCCAGATGGGCATCGGCATGGCGGATACGAACACGTATCCGACGCCGGTGGCGGCGGTGGGCCCAGGAGGAGGCGCGTCACTCATCTTCGCATCCCTCAGCGCCAATGCCGGTGGCTTCACCTGCGGCCGCACGGTCGCCGGCGCCGCGTACTGCTGGGGGGACAACAGTTACGGACAACTCGGCATCGGCACGCCGGATCTCGTGCCGCATCCCACACCGACGCAGATCAGCCTGCCCGGCTCACTCACCTTCGCCACGATCGACATCGGTGGCGGATTCGCCTGCGCCGTGGCGAGCAGCGGCGCCGCGTATTGCTGGGGACTCAATTCCTACGGGCAGCTCGGCACCGGCGACACCCTCTGGCTAGCCGCGCCGACGGCCGTCGGCGGAACGCTCACCTTCAGCGCCGTGCTCCCCGGGAATGTCTACAGCTGCGGCATCGCCACCGGCGGCGCGGCGTGGTGCTGGGGCCGAGGGAAGGCCGGCGTTCTCGGCAACGGTGTCGCCGATACGCTCGCGCATCCGAGTCCCCAGGCGGTCTCGGGCGGATTGAGCTTCACCGCGCTCAGTTCCGGGGGGCTGACGGCATGCGGACTCGTGGGCACGGCCGCGTATTGCTGGGGGCGCAATGCGGCCGGCGAGATCGGGAACGGGACGACGGTCCGCGCGACGACGCCGGCGGCCGTCTCCGGCGGACTCACTTTCTCGACAGTGGCCGCCGGCGCATTCATCTCGTGCGGCGTCGCCTCCACCGGTGCGGCGTACTGCTGGGGGGACAACTCGGTGGGCGAAATGGGGATCGGCGCCGCGGACTTGAACGCGCACACGGTTCCGGAGGCGGTCTCGGGCGGTCGCACGTATCGTACGATCAGCACGGGGCGCGGCGGCGAGACATGCGCGGTCACGACCGGTGGAGTGTTGTACTGCTGGGGCGGGAACATGCGCGGCGAGCTCGGCGATGGGACGACCGCGGAGCGCGACGCGCCGGTGAAGGTGCTCGGGCAACCATAGCGCGGCGCATCGGCGGACTGCACGACTAACGCCGATGAATCCGCCGATTCCGCAGCCCCACGCCAACGCCGGAGCCACTGATGCCACCCAGAGCCTCAGCCCGACGGATCGTGGTGATCGGCGCCGGCATCAACGGTCTGGTGGCGGCGCACTACCTCCGCCGCGCCGGCTGTGCCGTCACCATGCTGGAGCGGGCCGAGCGGCCTGGCGGCGCCTGCATCTCCGCGATGGCGACGATCGACGGCCTCACCCAGCGCTACGCGCTCGGCGCCTCGGTGCTCGGCCTCATGCCCGATTTCATTTTCAGCGAGACCGGACTTGCCCGAAGGCTGGAGACCTACGTCCCCAGCCAGGCCAAGCGGATCTACTTCCCCGACCCCAAGGCCAGCGCCTGGATCCATCGGGACCCGGTCGCGCTGGACCGGGAGCTGCGGGAGAGGTGGGGGGAAGAGGGAGATGTCGCCGGCTTTCGTCGCGATGAAGCGCGCGTGGTGGCCTACTTGCAGGAGGGATACCGCACCGCCACGCCGCCGCGGCTCGAGGAGGCCGAGGATCAGCTGGGCGAGACGCTCACCCGACGCTGGATCACCGGCAGCGCGGCGGAGCTGCTCGATCACTACTTCACCGCCGACCGCACGAAGATCTACATGGCGATGACGGTCACCGAGAGCGGGCCGGTGTCGCTCCACGATCCGTACTCCGCCTTCACCCTTCCGGTGATGGACTCCGGCTCCATCTTCGACGGCTACTAC
>JAYUMO010000238.1:0-2984 GCA_043762555.1 Gemmatimonadaceae bacterium
CAGAAGCTCAACGCCGAGCTCGACGTCCAGGTCTCCGACTCCACTCGCTACACCGCCGTCATTCGCGAGAAGCGGCTGGCCGAGTCGCAGCGGGATTCCGTCGTCCGGCAGGTGGAGCTCATCAAGACCTTCGACAGCAAGCGCTTCGTGTGGCCGCACATCATGGACGAGATCAGCCGGGCGCTCCCGCCGTACACCTGGCTCACCACCGTGCAGCAGACGAACACCGCGACCGCGCCGGTCAGCACCGCGGGCCCGCCCAAGCCGGGTGAGGCCGTCGCCAAGCTGCCGGAGCTCGACAGCTCCGCGGTGCCGCGGGTGCACCTGAAGATGGTGGGCAACACCGTGGACATCCAAGCGCTCACGCGCTTCATGAAGCTCCTCGAAGCATCGCCCTTCCTCGAGAATGTGCAGCTCGAAAAGTCGTCGATCGTGCTCATCGACGGGAAGGAGGTCACCGAGTTCACGCTCAATGCGTCGTACCAGGAGCCCGATCCCTCGGCGATCAAAACCGTTCCCGTTTCGCTGGCGGTGAGGTAGCCATGGTGGAATTTCCGAGGGGACAGCGCGAGCAAGTGATGCTCCTCGTCGTGGTCGCGTCCGTCGCGGCGATGGGGCTCTACTGGTTCTATCCGTACCGCAGCAAGGCCGGGACGCTCATCGACGGCCGCGAGCGTCTCGAGCGGCTGACGACCAAGAACCAGATGGCGAAGTCCGAGATGTCCAAGGGGAATCTCGACCAGCTCCGCCGGCAGCTCGCCGAATACCAGCAGAACCTGGTGCTCATCCGCACGCTCGTCCCGGTGGGGAACGAGGTGCCCTCGCTGCTCGAGCAGGTGTCGACGGCGGCGCGCCGCGCCGGCCTCGACGTGTCGGCGGTGGACCCCCAGGCCGTGATCGAGGGGGACAACTACGACACGTACCGCTATAAGATGATCGTCATCGGCGGCTACAATCAGTTGGGTGAGTTCTTCTCCAACGTCGGCAACCTGACGCGGATCATCTTGCCGGTGAACCTCTCGCTGGCGGCGCCGACCAACCCGACCTTCGGCAAGGATCAGAACAAGACGCCGGACGCCGCGGTGGTGGAGGCGCGCTTCGAGCTGCAGACGTTCGTCGCCAAGCCGCAATCGTCCGCGCCAACCGGGTCCCCGAAAAAGGCCGGAGCGAAGAAATGAGCGCTCGCATGATCCCCGCCGCGATCGTGGCGGCCGCCGCGTTCTCGCTGCTCGCCGTGACCGGCGCGCGCGCCCAGTCGATGCCGAATGTCACGGCGCCGAAGGCGGCCGCGACCAGGGCCGCCGAGGCGACCAACGCGCACGTCCAGGCGGAGCAGGATCCGTCGCAGCAGGCGACGCCGCCAAAGGCGACCGCGCCGGCGCCGCAGCCGCGCCAGGCCGCCCCGAAGCCGCAACCCGCCGCGGCCGCCGCGCCGCAGGGCGCCGCGACCAAGGCCGCGACGGCCAAGGGCGCCGCGCCGGCCCCGGCGCAGGCCGGCGCACCGGCCACCGCCGGCGGCAAGGGAGCCGCCGCGGCGCCCGGCGCGCAGACCAGTTCGGTGTCTCAACGGGGGGGCAAGGCGGAGATCGCGCTGATGCGCGAGACCTTCACCTTCCAGCCCGAGAATCGCCGCGATCCGTTCCTCTCCCTCATGAAGACGGGCGATCTTCGGCCGATGATCTCCGACCTCCGCCTCGTCGCCGTGATTTACGACCCGGCCGGCCGGAGCGTCGCTATCCTGCGCGACCTGCAGACCAAGGAACAGTACCGCGTGAAGGTGGGGCAGACCCTCGGCCGGATGCGGGTGAACCAGATCCGGCCGCATGAAGTGATCTTCACGATCGAAGAGATCGGCATGACCCGACAGGAAGCGCTCAGCATGAACGATGTCACCAAAGCGAGGACGCAATGAGCCGGATCTGGACGCTGGTGGGACTCGCCGCCGTCACGCTGGGCGCTCGGATGCCCGCGGACCGGGCGGCCACGACGGATGCGGCCAAGGGCGGAGAGGTCCGCGCGCTGAGCATCGTGCCGGCCGCGGGACGCGCCGAGGTCGTGATCGCCGTCGATGGCTCGGTGGACATTCGGGACTTTTCGCTGGCGTCACCGTCGCGCATCGTCCTCGATCTCCACGGCGCGAAATTCACGGGCGCGGCGCGCCTCTATGACAAGGTGCCGCGCGGCGGCATCACGAACATTCGCGTCGCGCAGTACCGGGAGGATGTGGTGCGCGTGGTCATCGAGCTCGATGGCGACCACAAGTACACGCTGGCCCGCGGGGCCGACGCGCTCCGCGTGACGATCGATGGCGTGCCCGGCGCCACCTTCGGCGCCTGGTACACGTCGCCCCAACTGGCCGCGGCGGCCGCGGTGACCGCGGTGACCGCGACGGCGGCGTCCGACCGCGCCATCATGATGGGCCGCGGGAACGTCAAGGCCGCGCATCAGGTGGCCTTCACGTCCAGCTCCGCCCAGCCGCGCATCACCGTCACCTACGTGGACGCCGACATCCGCGACGTCATCGCGGCCTTCGCGCTCTTCTCCGGCCGCACGATCGTGGTCGGCAAGGGCGTGGCCGGGACCGTCACCGCCGAAGTGCGCGACCAGCCCTGGGACGTGGCGCTCCGCGCGATCCTGCAATCGCAGGGGCTCGCGGCCAAGGAGGACGCCGACGGGATCATCACCGTCGACTCCTTCGACAACATCGGCAAGCAGCAGGCCTCCGAGCCGCTCACCACACAGATCGTCTCCGTGAACTACGCCCGCGCGGCCTCGCTCATGACGTCGGTGAAGAGCCTGCTCTCCAAGGAGTGCGGGGGCGGCGCGTCGACTGCCGGCGCCAGTCAGGGCGGCGGCAACTGCGGCGCCCGCGGCGACGTGACCTTCGATTCGGCGTCGAACCGCCTGATCATCACCGAAGTCGCTTCGCGCCTCACCGACATCGCGAACTACATCCGCGACCTCGACATCCGCACGCCGCAGGT
>JAYUMO010000239.1:0-9026 GCA_043762555.1 Gemmatimonadaceae bacterium
ACCGCCGTGAGCGATCTCAAGGACTGCGACATCGTGATCGAAGCAGTGATCGAGGACGTCGAGGTCAAGAACGCGATGTGGAAGGAGCTGGACGCGCTCTGCCCCGCGCGCACGCTGTTCGCGTCGAACACCTCGAGTCTCACCATCGCCGCGATGGCCGCCGCCACGACGCGCGGCGACCGCATGGTGGGGCTGCACTTCTTCAATCCGGTGCCGGTGATGAAGCTGGTCGAGGTGGTGAAAACGGTGACCACGAGCGACGAGAGCTTCCGTCGCGCCTTCGAGTTCTCCAAGAAGCTCGGCAAAGAACCGATCGCCGCGAAGGATAATTCGGGCTTCGTGGTGAATTTGCTCCTCGTCCCCTACCTGATCGACGCGATAAACGCCCTCGAGCACGGGGTGGCGAGCATCGAGGACATCGACAAGGGGATGATGCTGGGCACCGGCTACCCGATGGGGCCTTTCACGTTGCTCGATTTCGTGGGGCTAGACACGACGTACAAGATCGCGGAGATCATGTTCGATGAGTATCGGGAGAAGCGATACGCCCCGCCGCCGTTGCTGAAGCGGATGGTGATGGCGGGAATGTTCGGGCGGAAATCGGGGAAGGGCTTTTACGATTACAGTACGGATCCGCCGAAGGTCAATGAACTGGGACTATGACTACTAACTGCAGTCCATAGTCCGTAGTCCATAGTCCATAGGGAGATAGTCGAGAGTGGGAAGTGCCCCACTGTCCACTTTCTCCCTATGGACTATGGACTATGGACTACGGACTATGGACTGCTGTTGCCGTTCAAAGCACTCTCCTCACCTTATACGCCACCCATCGCGTAATCTTCCCTTGCGGCGGAACGAGGGAATCCATCTCCGCCACTGTCCTCACCCACGTACACCACCCGAACATCAGGAAATAATCCGGCCAAGTCCCCAACCCCTCCGACCCCGCCAGCAGGACATCCACTTCCCCGTCCAGATACACCCCCCGCGCGTCCTTATTGATCGATCCCACCGCGCTGAACAGCACCGATCGCGCGCGTACGGAGTCCGGCAGCGCGTCAAAGGCCCGTAGCAGCGGCGTCACCGCGGACCGCTCCGGCCGCAAGTAGGTCGGTACGCTCTCGTACGCCAACGTGCGCGGCGCCACATCCGTCACGATGCCACTCCGAAAGACGCTCGCCAGCGCGCTGTCGCCCGCGATCGCGTCCAGCGTCGCACGAGTGGCGAAGAACTGCGTCTTCCGGTGCAGCAGCGGATCGCGCCTCGTCACATCGCCCACGATCCGCTGCCCCCCCTCCCCGCGCGCGTCAACACTATCCGCCGCCGCATCCAGGAACGCGTACAGCGACGCCGGAACCGGGAACTCCTCGCGCAGGAACGGCTGCGCGCGATAGGCCTTCGCCACCTGCCGCAGATTGCCGGACACGTCCGCCAGATCGAGATCGCGATTGTAGATCCCGATGTGCAGCGCGCCCCCCGCGGCCGCGATCTCGCCGCTTAGAATGCTGCTCATCTCGATCAGCCGCGCGAAGATCTCCGACTGTCGCGAGAAGAGGAATTTGCTGCCCACCGACGCGTTCCGCGCCGACGGCGCGATGAGATACACGTGGCAGCCGCGCAGTGCCGCCGAGCCGAGCTGCGCCGCCCAGAGCGCCGACGTCCACATCGAGCTCGGCACCACGATCACGCTGCCGACCGGCATCAGGTTGTACAGCGCCATCTGCGAGATCGACGCGTCCTTGATCGCGAAGCCGACGCGGTTCTGCGCGTCCATCGCGCGCCCCGTCGCCCCCGCCGCCACCAGCCGGTCCACCTGCTCCGCGTGGTCCGGCGCCGTCGGCACCGGCCGCAGCACGTCGGGGATCTCGCTTTCCCTGAAGCCGTTCATCCGGAGCGTCTCGCGCGCGCGGTCCTTGAGCGCCACCAGCGCTGGCCCACTGATCAGTAGGGCGCGATCCTCCCAGGTGGCCGACGCGTACTGTTGCCCCACTCCCACCCCCGTATAGATCGCTTCCCCCTTCGACGGATCGGCCTCCGTCACGTCGCGGAAGGCGACCTTCCGGTGATCGCGCATCAGGTTGTCGCTCATGAACCCGACGCCGAGCAGATGACTCGTACGGAAGCTGAAGTCGGACGGGAAGATGACGTTCACGTACACTCGGACCCGATCGGCCAAATACGCGTCACCGCCGCGCGCCGCTGCCTCGGCTTGCAGCCGCCGCGACGCCGCCACCGCCGCGCGCAGCGAGTCCTGCGTCGCCCGCAGCGTGCGCTCCATTCCCTCGAACCTCCTGGGCAGCGACACCGATCGCGTGAGCGGCCGCTCCAGCATGCTCAGCCAGAGCGCCCCGTCATGCGCGGCCGTGAAGTACGCGTCCGCCATGATCAGGTACACCGGCAGCTTCCCCGTGCGGTCGTACGCTTTCACGCGCCGCGTGAGCGCGCGCAGATAGATGATCGACTGGATCCAGCCGATCGAGTCCGGCTCGCCCGCCGAGTTGACGCCGGCGTAGTCGTGGATCCAGAGCACGTGATAGTCCTCGGCGCTCAGGATCATCCGGCCGAGCTCGAGCTGGAACTGCGCGTTGTCCACGTACAGCGCCGCGTTCCCGTTCGTGAACGGCTGCCGCAGCAGCCGCTCGATCACGCCGTCGATCTGGCTCTGCGTGTCGTAATCGCGCGCGCGGAGGCCGAGCTGGAGGGGCAACCACACGAGCCGCGCATCGTCGCCGCTCTGCGCGTCGATCGCCGCGCGGATCTCCTCGATCGTGTCCGTCCAGCGGTCGAACACGCGCCGCGCCATCGCCTCTCCCGCCGAGCTCACGTGCGCGCTGTCGTGCAGCCACGCGGCGAAGTGCGCGCGCGCGAACGCCGCGTAGCCCAGCAGCGACTCCGGTTGCTTGTACTGCCCGAAGTTCCGGTCGTACGCGATGATCACGTCGTCGAGGATCGCCGCGTACGCCCGCCGCACCACCACGGAGTCGTGCGCGGCGAGCCAAAAACCGCGCTCGAGCGCGTCATGATAGATCGCCATCTCCGCCGCGAAGCTGTGCCCCTTCGGATGCAGCGCGTCGCGCCGGTCGAGCTCCGCCTTGAACGCCGTGATGTCGTTCCGCGCGCGCGCGACCCCCTCCTGGTAGCTTCCGCCCCGATCGTCCCAGAACACGAAGGAGAGACGCGCCAGCCACCGCGCCCCCGTCTCCATCTGCGCGATCGCGCTGTCCACCGCACCCCTTTTCGCCGCCTCCACTACCGCCGGCGCTGCCGACTGCTTGGGCGCCTTCGGCAGCCGCACCTTGAGGTCGTACACGCGCGTGCGCCCCACCCACGGCTGAAAGATCGGCAGCTGCATTCCGACGTTGATCGTCTGACCCCGCGTCGGCAGCCAATCCACCCGCACCTGCCCGCCCCGATGGAAGAACCCGCCGCGATTCACCGGAAAGATCAGCGACAGGATGTAATCCGTGCGCCCCGTCGCGCTGAAGTCCGCGCCCCCCTGAATGAAGAGCAAGGGGACGCCGACCATCAGCCGCCCCCCCGCCGCCAAACTCGACCCTCCTCCCTGCCCCTCCACGTACCCCTCCCCCACGATCCCGAGCGCCCCGAACATCGGATTCGCGATATCGCGATAGACCCCCACCACCCCACTCCCACCGAACTCCGTCCCCGCACTCGTATTCCCGAACACCGCCTCGCCGGCGACGTAGGGCTTCCAGGTGGGGGGTATTCCCATCGAGACGACGGGTCTCGGCCCTCGGCCCTCGGCACTCGGCAACGACATTGAGTCTTGAGCCGAGATCGCGCGGGCGAGAAGACACAGGCAGAGAACGCGGATCAACGCGGAAAGGGGCACGGATCTCTCCGAGCCCCGGAAATGGCGCATCACTCCCACGCCGCCGGTGCTTTTGTCGTTAACAACAAAACACGCGCTCCGCGCGCGCGCACGATCTCTCGCGTCACCCGGAGCGATCCGTGCTGTCGCTCCGCGTCATCCGCGTTTTCCGTTGCCCTTTACAAGGGCGCTCAAGCAGGAACTTCGGGCTGCGGCATGGCGACGACGCCCCCGGTCGGGCTACTCGGACTCGCGTGCGCGCGCACGGGCATCCGCCCGGCGAGGTAGCCTTCGCGGCCCGCTTCGACGGCCTTTCGGAAGGCGGCGGCCATCTGCACGGGAGATTCGGCTTCGGCGATCGCGGTGTTCACGAGCACCGCATGCGCGCCCATTTCCATCACCGAGGCGGCCTCGCTGGGCACGCCGAGCCCCGCGTCCACGACCACCGGCACCGTGGCCTCTTCGATGATGATCTCGAGGCTCGCGCGCGTGAGCACGCCGCGCCCCGAGCCGATCGGCGAGGCGAGGGGCATCACCGTGGCGCAGCCGACGGCGGCCAGCTGGCGGGCGAGCACCGGGTCGGCGTGGATGTACGGGAGCACCGTGAAGCCCTCCCCCACGAGGATCTCCGCCGCGCGCAGCGTCCCCACGGGGTCGGGGAGCAGATACTTGGCGTCGGGGATCACCTCGAGCTTGAGCCACGTGGTGCCGCTCATCGAGCGCGCCAATTTCGCGACGCGCACCGCCTCCTCGGCCGTCTTGCACCCGGCGGTGTTCGGGAGCAGCTGCCAGCTCCCCTTCGCGAGCACATCCATGAGCCCCGTGTGCCCCGGCGCCCCAAGCTCCACGCGGCGGATGCTCACGGTGACGATCTCCGTCCCCGATGCTTCGAGCGCATCGCGCATGATGACGAAGTCCCGATATTTCCCTGTCCCGAGCATGAGCCGCGAATTGAATTTCTTCCCCGCGACCACGAGCGTGTCGAGCATGTCAGCCTCCCTGCATCATGCTGACCACCTCCACCACATCCCCCTCCCTGAGCGCGACATCCGGGATCCTCCCCGGCCGGTAGACGTCCTCCCCCACCATCACCGCCACCGCCCTCCCATCCACATTCATCTCCGCCAGCAGCTCATGCAACCCGAGCCCCTGACGATACTCGCGCGATTCGCCATTCACGATCATTTGGGCCTCGCCCAAGGCGCTGCGCCGCGGATCTTCACGGAGAACTGCACGGATTCGCTCCGAAGCGGAGGAGAGAGCATCGCACCATAGCAAGCGGAGCTGTCGTTGGTGACAACAAAACATCCCGTCGAACGGGCGGGAAGAATTCTCCTCCGCCTCGGAGCAGATCCGTGCAGTTCTCCGCGCAAATCCGCGGCGCAGCGCCCTTCAAGGAATCGGAACATACAGATTGCCTCCCTCAGCCACGAATTCCTCCGACTTGACCATCATTCCGTCGATCGCCGCGGCACGGAGTTGATGGGTCAGTTCCATGGAGCAGAATTTGGGTCCGCACATAGAGCAGAAATGGGCCACCTTGGCGCCGTCGGCGGGAAGCGTTTCGTCGTGATAGCTCGCCGCCGTGATCGGGTCGAGGGACAGATTGAATTGGTCGCGCCAGCGGAATTCAAAGCGCGCCTTGCTCAGCGCGTCGTCCCAGTCGCGGGCACGCGGGTGGTTCTTGGCGAGGTCGGCGGCGTGGGCGGCGATCTTGTAGGCGATCACGCCGGCCTTCACGTCGTCCCGGTTCGGCAGACCGAGGTGCTCCTTGGGCGTTACGTAGCAGAGCATCGCCGTCCCGTACCATCCGATCATCGCCGCGCCGATCGCGCTCGTGATGTGGTCGTAGCCGGGGGCGATGTCGGTGGTGAGCGGGCCAAGGGTGTAGAAGGGCGCCTCGCCGCACCACTCGAGCTGCTTCTCCATGTTCTCCTTGATGAGATGCATGGGGATGTGCCCGGGTCCCTCGTTCATCGTCTGGACGCCGAACTCCCAGGCGATCTTGTTGAGCTCCCCTTGCGTGCGCAGCTCGCTGAACTGTGCCTCATCGTTCGCGTCCGCGATCGAACCGGGGCGCAGCCCGTCGCCGAGCGAGAACGACACGTCGTACGCGCGCATGATCTCGCAGATCTCGCGGAAGCGCGTGTAGAGGAAGCTCTCCTGGTGGTGCGACAGGCACCACTGCGCGATGATCGACCCGCCGCGCGAGACGATCCCCGTGACGCGGTTCGCCGTGAGCGGGACGTAACGCAGGAGCACGCCGGCGTGGACGGTGAAATAGTCCACCCCCTGCTCCGCCTGTTCAATGAGCGTGTCGCGATAGATCTCCCAGGTGAGGTCCGCCGGGTGGCCCCCCGCCTTCTCGAGCGCCTGATAGATCGGCACCGTGCCGATCGGCACGGGAGAGTTCCGCAGGATCCACTCGCGGGTCTCGTGGATGTTCTTCCCCGTCGAGAGGTCCATCACCGTATCCGCCCCCCAGAGCGTCGCCCAGCGGAGCTTCTCCACCTCTTCGTCAATGGAAGACGTGACGGCCGAGTTGCCGATATTCGCGTTGATCTTGACGGCGAAATTGCGGCCGATGATCATCGGCTCGACTTCGGGATGATTGAGGTTCGCGGGAATGATCGCCCGCCCGCGCGCCACCTCGCTCCGCACGAATTCGGCCCCCATCCCCTCCCGGAGCGCGACGAATTCCATCTCTTCGGTGATCTCCCCGCGCCGCGCGAATTCCATTTGCGTGACCACCTCGCCGCCGCGCCGCGCCCGCACCCACGGCTCGCGCAGCTGGGGGAGCCCGACGCGCACCTCGTGCCCCCGCGGTCCGCTCGTATCGTACACACGCAGCGGCGGCTCCCCCCCGGACAGCGCGATCTCGCGGAAGGGCACTCGCACCCCGCGCGCCCCCTCCACGTACGCTTTCGTGGAATTCGGGAACGCCTCCGGATAGTCGGTGGCCATCGGTGCCGCACCGCCGTTCGCTCTCGCGATCATATCTCGACCCTCACACCATCGGGGGCGATCCGCGAAGCGCCGGCTAGCGCACATGAAAAGAAAAAACGCGCCACGGCAGGGTGGCGCGCGCTCGCCGCCGGCGCCCATTGGCACCAACGACGCACCGCGCTCCCTACGCCGGCTCGACCCGGATCAGGTTCCAAGGGACTCTCTCAACTCCGATCCATTCCGGAGTACCCCTGGCGGTTAGTTCGCAATCTATTTCGCGCTCCGCCACAGGGCAACGGCGCTGCGCCGCGGATTTACGCGGAAAACTGCACGGATTCGCTCCATTCGGCGTGAGAGCACGTTGCACCTGGGTAAGGGCTGCTCTCGTTGCTAACAACAAGACACCTTCTCGAACGGAAGAGAGGCACTGTCCCTTGGCGGGGAGCAAATCCGTGCAGTTTTCCGCGTAAATCCGCGACGCAGCGCCTTTCTTGCCTTTCCCTGTCGCCACGCCGACCCTCCGGGCGTATCTTCTGACCATCAACAGGAGGACTGTGGTGGCGTACGACATCGATGGGTTCATCAAAGATTATCGCGTCACCGATGGGAAGAAGTTCAGCCTCGGCGATATCGACCCAAGTGATACGCACGGGATCGACACGAAGAAGGGGGCCAAGAAACTCCTCCGCGATGGCGTGAAGATGTTGCAGAAATTGCAGGACAAACTGTACGCCCAGGACCAATGGGCGGTATTGCTCATCTTCCAGGCGATGGACGCGGCCGGCAAGGATGGCGCGATCAAGCACGTCATGTCGGGGGTCAATCCGCAGGGGTGCGAGGTGTACTCGTTCAAATCCCCATCCGTGGAAGAGCTCGATCACGATTACCTCTGGCGCACCTCGCGACGGCTCCCCGAGCGCGGGCGCATCGGCGTCTTCAATCGGTCGTACTACGAGGAAGTGCTCGTCGTCCGCGTCCACGAGGAATTCCTCGCCAAACAGCGGATGCCGAAGACGCTCATCACCGAGCGCATTTGGGAGCAGCGCTTCCAGGACATCAACGGGTTCGAGCGCTATCTCCACCGGAACGGCGTCATCGTGCGGAAATTCTTTCTCCATGTGTCCAAGGCCGAGCAGAAGAAACGCTTCCTCCGCCGCCTGGAGGATCCCGACCGCAATTGGAAGTTCTCCAGTGCCGACGCCCGCGAGCGAGGCTATTGGGACAAATACATGGACGCGTACGAGGACATGATCCGCCACACCGCCACCCGGCAAGCCCCCTGGTACGTGGTGCCCGCGGACAACAAGTGGTTCACTCGGCTCGTCGTCGCCGGCGCCGTCATCGACGCCATGGAATCGCTCGATCTGCACTACCCCGTCGTGAGCGACCAACAGAGGAAGGACCTCGCGCAGGCCCAGAAGATGATCGAGGCGCAGGACTGACCGTGCGCGACCGCCGGTGATGCTGCTCGATCAGATCGCCGGCCGACTCCGGGCGCGATCCCCGCGCCTGCTCGCCACGGCCATCGTCTTCGAGCTCGCCGGCAGCAGCGCTATCCTCGGGCTCTGGCCCCGCGGTTGGGCACTCGGCCTCATCCTCGTCATGACCGCCGCGCTCCGCGTCTACTCGCTCGCCGAGCGCACGAAAGACAGCGTCACGGGACCCGTCGCCGCGTTCTATGCGTTGGTGCGATGGCTCGCCGCCTTCACCAGCCTCGCCGCCGTCGTCCTCCTCGTCGGCGGCCTGCTCCGCGTGGTGATCGGGAGCGGTTGGGTATGACCAAGACAGTGTTCCGCGTCACGCTCGGCGCCTTCGGCCTCTTCGCCATCCTCGCCGCCCTCTGGTGCGTCGGCAGCGGACTCGGCTGCGCCGCGGTCTGGGGGAGCGACCAGCTGCCCTCGCGCGGCTTCTGCGGCCCGCATTTCGGACAGCGGCGTCACGCGACGCCCAAGGATGGCGCCGCCGCCGCGGCGATCGAGAACGAGATCCAGCACGAGGACACCTTCTACGCGGCGGTCATCGACACCATCTACCAGCCGCAGCGCTACGCGACCCCCGTCCACAGGGGCGGGATCGTGCTGCTCGAGTCGCGCACCGTGTCCGGCCTCGAGTACCTGGGCGACGACACGGTGATCCGCTCCCTGCGCCGCCTCTCGCCGGGGATCTCCGGCGACAGCCTCGCCGCCGCCTTCCGCGCCGCGAATGCCGCGCCACACAACGCGCCGTCGCTCTATTCGTACCACGCGAC
>JAYUMO010000240.1:0-1838 GCA_043762555.1 Gemmatimonadaceae bacterium
GCGCGAGGGGGCCCCACCCTCGTCGACGTGCTTCAACATCTCGCCGCAGCGCTTCCCCCATGGGTTGAACTTGTTGGCGGCGAGTCCGTCGCGCCACGCTTGCTTGGCCTCCTCGGTCTTGCCGTCGAACCAGAGCGCGCGCCCGAGCTCGAAGTAGGCCTCGATGAGGTTGGGGCCGAGCGCCAGCGTCTTCCGGAAGAAGGTCTGCGCGTCCTCGTACATCTCGCGCTCGGCATAGGTGAGGCCGAGGTAGAAGTGGGCGTAGAGCGACGCCTTGCGGTCGTTGTCGAGCCGGATCGCCTTTGAGAGATGCTCGATCGCCTCGCCGAAGATCTTCTTCTTCAGGCAGATGTAGCCGAGGTTGATGCGCGCCAACGAATTGGTGGGCTGGCGCATGAGCACCTTCTGGAAGTTGAGCAGCGCTTCATCGTACTTCTCCTGCAGCATCTGCGCCCAGCCGAGGAGGGACTCGGTCTGCGGATCGTTCGGCGAGAGCTCGAGCGCTTTGAGCAGCGCCTTCTCCGCCCCCTCGTGATCGCCGAGCGAGATCAGGCTCCACCCCTTCTCCACGAAGGTGGACGCGCCGATGTGGTCGGCCACTACCGGCCGCTCGCCGGCGAATTCGGGCGCGTTGGACGGCGCGGAGGCCTGTTGCAACTGCTTCCACTTGTCCACGAGCTTCTTGATGTCATCGCGGAGCGCGGACATCTGCGCGATGTCCTGCTCCACCTGCTTGAAGAGCGCGATGATCTCGCCCTTCAGCGTCTCCCGCTCGGAGGGCGCGGGCGCTTTCTCGAGGCGCGACTCGATCGCCGCGTAGCGCTGCCGGAAGCCGTTCGCTTCGCCGTCACTCATGCTGCGCCGCCTTCACCGCCCGCTTGAGCTCCACGCGCCCGCTTGAGCTCCACGCGCTCGCTCGAGCTGAGCAAGTGCGGGACATTGAGGAAGATGACGAGCCCGTCGTCGCGGCGGATCAGCCCCCGCAGATACTCGGCCTTCAAGCCGCGGAACACCTTGGGCGGCGTCGCGATCTCCTCCGCCGGGATCGCGACCACTTCGAGCACCGCGTCGACGATGGCGCCGATCCACTCATCGGCGGTGGCGAAGAGGATGATGCGCGATTCCGGGCGCGGCTCGCGGCGCTCGAGACCGAAGCGCACGCGCAGGTCGATCGCGGGGATCACCCGCCGCTGGTACTCGATCACGCCGTCGAGCCAATCGGGGAGATTCGGGAGGACGGTCGGCTTCACGTAGCGGAGCACGCGCTCCACCGCCGCCACGTCGGCGGCGAAGCGATCGTCGCCGAGGCGGAAGGTGACCACTTCCTGCGGGGCGGCGCTCACGCGTTCCCTCCGAGGCAGGCGCGCACGAGCGCGTCGGCGTCGCAGAGCGCGACCAGGTCGGCGCCGCGCGGCACGACGCCGCTCAGCACGGGGTCGGGCGTGGCGGGCCCCGGCACCGGGCGGCGGGCGCCGACGTCCGTGATGATGACATCCTCCACGTCATCCACGAGCAACCCGACGCGACCCGCGGACGCGTGGATGACGAGCGTCACGCCGTCGGCGGCGGCGTTCGACACACCGAGCAGCGGCGCCGGGGCGTAGACGGCCAGCCGCCGGCCGCGATGCGTGGCGACGCCCAGCATCCCGGCCGGCATGCCGGGGAGCGGCTCGTGCGCGAGCGACTCCAGCGCCTCCTCCGCGCACGAAAGCGGGACAGCGAAGAATTCGCCCCCGACACGGAAGAGCAGCATCTCGGTGAGGGCCGGCGTGGCGACGGTGGTCGTCATTCCGCGGTCCCCTTCGCGACGATCGACCGTCCCGATCGCGGGGTCGGGA
>JAYUMO010000241.1:0-4756 GCA_043762555.1 Gemmatimonadaceae bacterium
GTGCGCACGCTCGAGCCGCACGCCCGCGGTGCCGAGCTCATGGCGCTCTGGGGGAACATCCTCCACCCGGCCACGCTGGCCGAGCGCTCGCGCGAGGACATCCTGGCCGATCCCGCGGCGCGGCGCGAGCTCGTCGAGGACTATCTCGGGCCGGCGAGCGCCGCGTCCCTCGAGCGCAATCTGCTGCACCAGTGGCTCACCGCGCATCGTCCCCACTTGGTGGTGGACTGCGTGAACACGGCCACCGCGGTCGCGTACCAGGACGGGTTCGCGAGCGCGCTGCGCCTGCTCGCCGCGGCGGACGTCGGCCATGTGGATCGCGAAGCGGTGGAGCGGCACCTGCTCACGCTGCCGCTCCCGCAGCTCGTGCGCCATCTCGAGGTGCTCTCCGATGGGATGCGGCGCGCCGGCACGCGCGCCTACGTGAAGATCGGCACGAGTGGCACCGGCGGCATGGGGCTGAACATCCCCTACACGCACAGCGAGGAGAAGCCGTCGCGTACGCTGATGTCGAAGTCGGCGGTGGCGGGCGCGCAGAGCTTGCTCCTCTTCCTGCAGGGCCGCACGCCGGGCGCGCCCGCGACGATCGAGATCAAACCGACCGCGGCGATCGGATGGAGCGAGATCGCCTACGGACCGGTGAAGCGCGGCGGCCGCGCGCTCGAGCTCGTGGACTGCGAACGCCCGCTACCGGTGGCGCAGGCCTTCACCCCCGGCGCGGGCGGATGGACGCGCACCGGGCAGCCGCTCGAGAACGCATACATCGCGATGGGGGAGAACGGCGTCTTCGCGCGCGATGAGTTCGAGACGGTGAGCGCGATCGGGCAGATGGAGCTCGTGACGCCGGAGGAGCTCGCCGAAGTGGTGATCATGGAAGTGCGCGGCGAGCCCACCGGGAAGGACGTGATCGCGGCCCTCGACGCGTCGACCTTCGGGCCCAGCTACCGCGGCGGCTATCTGCGCAGCGTGGCGGTGCAGGGACTCGAGGCGCTGGAGCGCCAGCACGGGGTGCGCTCGATCGCCTTCGAGATGCTCGGCCCGCCACGGCTGACGAAGCTGCTCTTCGAGGCGCACATCCTCTCGAAGCTCTTCCCGACGGTGCGCGCCCTCGCGGCGGCGGATCCGGCGAGCGCGGCGGCGAATGCCGAGCGCGTGGTGCGCGAGCAGGAGCCGGCGTTGCGGCGGCAGATCCTCTCGGTGGGGATCCCGATCCTCCTCAGTGACGGCCTCTCGGTGCTGCGCGGCGAGGTGGTGCACGTGCCGCCCGGCGCGAGGGGGGCGGACATCGCCCCGCGCGGCTGGGTGGATCTGCGTCCGGCGAATCTCGCGCACTGGGTGAAGCGCGCCGTGGCGATCGTCGCCGAGCCGGCGCCGGCGGGGACGGGCTCCGACGCGGCGCTCAATCGGATCGGCGCCGAGGAGGCGATCGTCCCGTCGCGGCTGGCGGTCTGGATCTTCGAGCACGAGGACGGCGGCTTTCGCATCAAGCGCTGAGCGCCCCTCCCACGGACGCGCGGCGTCGTCCATCATTCTCAGAACCCCCTCCGGAGCGAACGCGTGGCGACACGAGTACCCACCCCGACGGCGGACACGGCGCTGGTGCAGGCGATCCTCGAGCAGGTCGCGCGCCGCGTGGTCGGGCAGGACTATATGGTGGAGCGGCTGCTCGTGGGCCTGCTCGCCGGCGGCCACGTGCTCCTCGAGGGAGTGCCCGGTCTCGCGAAGACGCTCACCGTGAAGACGCTCGCCGAGACGATCCAGGCCACCTTCCATCGCATCCAGTTCACCCCCGACCTGCTGCCGGCGGACGTGGTCGGCACGCAAGTATTCGATTCGGCCACCGGGCAATTCCGGGTGAAGAAGGGCCCGATCTTCGCGAACATCATCCTCGCCGACGAGATCAACCGCGCGCCGGCCAAGGTGCAGGCGGCGCTACTCGAGGCGATGCAGGAGAAGCAGGTGACGCTCGGCGGCACGACGTATCCGCTGGGCGAGCCCTTCCTCGTGCTCGCGACGCAGAACCCGATTGAGCAGGAGGGGACGTACACGCTCCCCGAGGCGCAGGTGGATCGCTTCATGCTCAAGTTGCACGTGGGCTACCCCACGCGCACCGAGGAGAAGGAGATCATGCGGCGGATGGCCGGGGGCGCGCCGATCGCGGTGGACGCGGTGGCGGCGCCGGCGGCGATCCTCGAGGCGCGGCGGCGGATCACGGAGATCTACCTCGACGATCGCGTGATGGACTACATCGTGGACATCGTGACCGCCACGCGCGAGCCCGCGGCGGCGGGGATCAAGGACCTGGCGCCGCTCATCGAGTACGGCGCGAGTCCGCGCGCCACGATCTTCCTGGCGCAGGGCGCGCGCTCGATCGCGTACTTGCGCGGGCGCAATTTCGTGACGCCCGACGATGTGAAATCGATCGCGCCCGACGTGCTCCGCCACCGCGTGCTCACGACGTACGAGGCGGAGGCGGAGGAAGTGACGAGCGACGACATCGTGACGCGCGTCCTCGCGGCGGTCGAGAGCCCCTGATGGCGGAGCCGGTGACCGGTGCGCGGCACTTGGCCAAGCGCGCCACCGGGCATCGCGCCGCCGGCCCGCCGCTCGCGGTGCGCGAGCAGGCGGCGACGCGGCAGCGCCGGACGGTGGCCGTGCCGCCGGAGGTGCTGCGCCAGGTGCGTCTCGTGGAGCTGCGCACGCGCGGGCTCGTGAACGCCCTCTTCACCGGCGAGTACCACTCGGTGTTCAAGGGGCAGGGCATGGAGTTCGCCGAGGTGCGCGAGTACGTGGACGGCGACGAAGTGCGCACGATCGACTGGAACGTCACCGCGCGCATGGGGCATCCCTTCGTCAAGCGATTCGTGGAGGAGCGGGAGCTGACGGTGATGCTCGCCGTGGATCACTCCGGCTCCGAGCGCTTCGGCACGGCGCAACGCTTCAAGAGCGAGCTCGCCACCGAGATTGGCGCGGTGCTCGCAATGTCGGCCATCCGCAACAACGACCGGGTGGGCGCGCTCCTCTTCACCGACCGTGTGGAGCACGTCGTCCCGCCGGCCAAGGGACGGCGCCACGCGCTCCGCCTCATCCGCGACGTGCTGGTGCACGAGCCGGAAGGACGCGGCACCGACATCCCGGCGGCGATCGACTACCTCGCCAAGATGCTCCCGCACCGTGCGATCATCTTCCTCATCTCCGACTTCGTCGCCGATGGACTGGAGCGGCCCCTCAAGATCCTCGCGCAGCGGCACGACGTGGTGGCGGTGACGATCACCGATCCGCGCGAGCGAGAGCTCCCCGACATCGGACTTGCCCGTTTCACCGATCCCGAGACCGGCGCCGTCGTGGACGTCGACACGGGGAGCCGCGTGGTGCGCGAGCGCTTCGCGAAGCGGATGCGCGAGGAGGTGGAGGCGCGCACGCATCTCTTGCGGCGGCTCGCGATCGACGAGGTGGCGGTGCGCACCGATCAACGGTACGTGGAGCCGCTCCTCCGCTTCTTCCGCCTGCGCGAGACGCGCCGGCGCCGTCGATGATCGCCGCGCTCGGCGTCGCACTGCTGCAGGCCGGCGCGATACCGGCGCCGCCGCTGGTGGCCTGGTCCGTCGAGCCCGAGAGCGTGACCGTCGCCGAGCCCTTCCGCGTGATCGTTCGCGTGCGCGCCCCGCGCGACGTGACCGTGGTCTTCCCGGCCGGCCCCGACAGCGCCCAAGTGGTGGAGGCCGTGGATCCGCCCGCGACGTCGGTCGGTGAGGACAGTGCGGGGATGACGGAGCGCCGCGCGACCTACCGGCTCGTCGCGTGGGAGACGGGGCGGCTCACCGTGCTGCTCGCGCCGGTGACGGTCGGCCTCGGCCGCACGGCGCAGCGACTGGACGTGCGGCCGGAGATCCTCGTCGCGAGCGTCCTGCCCACCGATTCGGCGAAGACGAAGATGGCGCCGAGGCCCGCGCTCGGGGTCATCGACTCGGCGCGGGCGTGGTGGGCCTGGGCGCTCGGCGCGGTGCTCGCGATCGCGGCGCTCGGGTGGCTCGAGCGGCGGCGGCGCACGCGCCGCGCCGCGCGCCGCCCCCCGCCCCCGCCGCTCGCGGTCGCGGAGGAGGCGCTCACCGGCGTGGATGCGCTCGGCCTGCTCGAGGCGGGCGAGCCGAGTCGCTACGTGCGGCTGTACGCCGACGCGCTGCGCGGATATCTGAGCGCGCGGGTCGCGGGGGCATCGCGCGCGCAAACGACGGGCGAGCTCGTGGCCGCGCTGCGCGGGCGCGCGATCCCAGTGGCGCGCGTCACGGCGCTGCTCGCCGAGGCGGACCAGGTGCAATTCGCGCACCGGCCGGTGAGCGCCGCCCGAGCGCGCGAGGTCGCGCGCGAAGTGCACGCCCTGCTCTCCGCGTCCGATGAGGCCTTTGCGCGCGACGTTCCCGTGCCGCCCGCCCCCGGCCGCCGGGCCGGGCGCGCGTCGCCCAAGCGCGTCGCGTGAATCCCTTCCCGGATCTCTTCTTCGGATCGCCCTGGGCGCTCGGGCTCCTGTTCGTGCTCCCGGCTTGGTGGCTCGCGCGGCGCTCGCGCCGGCCGGCGGCGATCGTTTTCTCGCGTGCCGACGCGCTCGCGCGGCTGCCGCACGCCGGGCGCGGCATCGCGCAGCTGCTCTTCGTGCTCCGCAATCTCCTCATCGCCGGGTTGATCATCGCGCTCGCTCGCCCGCGCACCGGGTCGCGCGCCGAGCCGGTCACGACCGAGGGGATCAGCATCGTCCTCG
>JAYUMO010000242.1:0-4582 GCA_043762555.1 Gemmatimonadaceae bacterium
CGCGGTAGCCGCGGCCCACCACCCGACCGTCGGCGGCGAGCACGAGCGCGGTGCAGCCGGTGGTGCCTTCATCGATCGCCAGGATGTGGCCGGGCGGCATGCGCCAAACGTACCGCCGGAGGCCGCGCGACGGAACGCCGCGCGCCCCGGGATCCGAAGCACGAGCGCGGCGGGAAGGGGCAGCGACGGTTAGATTTCGTTTTTCGCTGACGGCCTGCGACGCTTCATCCCCCTCGCCCGCGCCCATGTCCTACTCCGCTCTTCGCTTCGACGTCCGCGATCGCGTCGCGACGATCACGGTGAACCGCCCCGACAAGATGAACGCGCTCAACGACGCGACGATCGCTGAGCTCGATCGGGCGATCGGCGAGGTGATCGCGCGGGCCGAGATCGGCGGGGCGATCGTGACCGGCGCCGGCACACGGGCGTTCGTGGCCGGCGCGGACATCGCGGAGCTCGCGACGCAGGGACCGTTCGACGGACGCGCGCGCGCGCGGGTGGGCCAGGCGGTCCTCTCGCGCTTCGAGCGGTCGCCCAAGCCAGTGATCGCGGCGGTGAACGGCTTCGCGCTCGGCGGCGGCTGCGAGCTCGCGCTGGCCTGTCACCTGCGCATCGCGTCCGAGAGCGCCAAGTTCGCGCTCCCCGAGGTGAAGCTCGGCATCGGTCCCGGCTACGGCGGCACCCAACGGCTGCCGCGCCTCATCGGCCAGGGGCGCGCGCTGCAGCTGATCCTCACCGGCGAGATGATCGACGCCGCGGAGGCGTACCGGATCGGTCTCGTGAATAAGGTGACGGCGCCCGACGAGCTGCTCTCGGCCGCCGAGGCGATGCTGCGGCAGATCCTCGCGCAGGGCCCGCTCGCGGTGGCGCTCTGCATCGAGGCGGTGCGGCGCGGGCTCGACGGCGCGCTCGACGACGGCCTGATGATCGAGGCGGACCACTTCGGGCTGCTCGCCGGCAGCGCGGACATGAAGGAAGGGATGCAGGCGTTCCTCGAGAAGCGGCCCGCGCGCTTCGCGGGCCGGTAGTGCGCGCGGGTTCGGCGGTGGCGATGGCGCGCGGGGCGGCCGCGATAGAGCCGGGGCGCTGCGCCTGGCTGCATCACCTGGCCATCCGCGACTTCCGCAATCTCCGGCGCGTGACGATGACACCGCCGCCCGACGGGCTCGTGGTGATCGGCGACAACGGGCACGGGAAGACGAACTTCCTCGAGGCGGTGTACTACCTGCGGCTGCTGCGCTCGGTGCGCGGCGCGCACGACGCGGAGCTCGTGATGTTCGGCGCGGCGGGCTTCCATCTGGACGCCGAGGTGCAGGGCGCGCGCGCGACCTCGGTGGAGATCGGCCTCGACGCCGCGGCCCGGCGCAAGCGCGTGGCGATCGACGGCGCCGACGCGCCGCGGCTGGTGGATGCGCTCGGCGCCTTCCCGGCGGTGATGGTCTCGCCGGCGGACGCCGAGATCATCGCGGGGGCGCCGGCGCTCCGGCGCCGCTTCCTGGACGTGACGCTTGCGCTCACGTCCCCGCCCTACCTCGCGGCGCTCTCGCGCTACCGCGCGGCGCTCGCGCAGCGCAACGCCGCGCTGCGCGCGCCGCGTGGAGCGGCGGGCGCCGCCGAAACGCGAGTGGGCGCGTGGGAACCGGCGCTCGCGGAGCAGGGCGCGACGCTCGTTCGCGCACGCCGCGCGTGGGTGGCGGCGCACGCCGCACGCTACGCCGAGCTCTGCGCCGCGATCGGGGAGCGCGGCACCGCCGGTATGGACTACGCGTCCGCCACCGGCGGCGCGGATGACGGCGTCGAGGAGGCGCTCCGCGCCGCGCTCGAGCGGTCGCGCGCGCTCGACCTCAAGCGCGGCCTCACCACAGTGGGGCCCCACCGCGACGATCTCACCCTCGCGCTCGGCGCGCGCGACCTGCGCACCTACGGCTCCGCCGGCCAGCACCGCACGGCCGCGATCGCGCTGCGGTTGCTCGAGAGCGCCACGCTGCGCGCGGCCGACGCGAGCGAGCCGCTCGTTTTGCTCGACGATCCATTCGCCGAGCTCGATGCGCGCCGCGCCGCGCGGATCCTCGAGCTGCTGGGCGCCGATGGGCGGGGGCAGACCGTGCTCGCGGTGCCGCGCGAGACCGACATCCCCCCCGGGCTCACGCGACTCGAGCGCTGGCGCGTGATCGACGGCGTCCTGACGCCGGCCGTCGCATGACAGCGCGCAAAGGGAAACCGCAGCGCGTGGGCGAGACGCTCGCGAAGGTCCTCGGTCAATCGGGACTCGCCGAGCGGATCGAGCAGGCGGGAATCATCCCCGAGTGGCCGGCGCTCGTGGGGAAGCAGATCGCGGCCGTCACCGACCCGCACCACATCGCGCGCGACGGCACCCTGTTCGTGGCCGTGCGCACGAATGCGTGGATGAGCGAGCTGTCGCTGATGGAGCCGCAGTTGCTCGCCACCCTCAACGCGAAACCGGGGCGCGCGCGGATCGCCCGCATCCACTGGCAGCTCATGCGCTAAGCCGTTGAACGGCTAGGATTTTCGATTAGATTGCAGCGGTATCCGGAGGCGCCGTGTTTCGGCGTATCTTCGGGAGTGGAATTCCCGCCGAAAATCAGGGAGACATGGCCAAACCAGCGACCCAACCGGCACCGTACGACGCCGGGCAGATCCAGGTGTTGAAGGGGCTCGAAGCGGTGCGGAAGCGGCCCGGGATGTACATCGGTTCCACGTCGGAACGCGGGCTGCATCACCTGGTCTACGAGGTCGTGGACAATTCGATCGACGAAGCGATGGCCGGCTACGCCGACCGGATCGAGGTCACGATCCACGACGACAACTCGGTGCGGGTGGTGGACAACGGCCGAGGCATCCCGGTGGACATCCACCCCACGGAAAAGATACCGGGCGTGGAGCTCGCGCTCACCGTGCTCCACGCCGGCGGCAAGTTCGACAAGAGCATGTACAAGGTGTCGGGCGGACTGAACGGCGTTGGCGTGAGCGTGGTGAACGCGCTCTCGGAGCAGCTCAAGGTCTGGGTGAAGCGCGGCGGCCAGGAGCACTACATGGATTTCGCGCGCGGCGCCACGACCACGAAGATCAAGTCGCTCCGCGCGGTGCCGAAGGGCGAGACAGGGACCACGGTGTGGTTCAAGCCCGATGCCCAGATCTTCACGGTGCTCGCGTTCCAGTATGACACGCTCGCCACGAGGCTCCGCGAACTGTCGTACCTGAATAAGGGCGTCACGATCACGCTCACCGACGAGCGCGGGACAGAGCCGCGTGCGGAGACATTCCACGCCCGCGGCGGCCTCAAGGAATTCGTCGCGTACCTCAATGCGTCGCGTAAACCGCTGCACGCCGACGTGATCTACATCGAATGCGAGCGCGACGACATTCAGATCGAGGTGGCGCTGCAGTACAACGCCGAGTACAACGAGAACGTCTTCTCCTTCGTGAACAACATCAACACGCACGAGGGCGGCACGCACCTCACCGGCTTCAAGAGCGCGCTCACGCGCGTGATCAATCAGTACGCGCAGAAGGGGAATTTTCTCAAGCGGGCGGACTTCACGCTGACCGGTGACGACGTGCGCGAGGGGCTCACCGCGGTGCTCTCGGTGAAAGTGCACGAGCCGCAGTTCGAGGGCCAGACCAAGACGAAGCTCGGGAATTCCGAGGTCGAGAGCGCGGTGAAGACGGTGGTGAACGAGTTCCTCGCCGCGTATCTCGAGGAGCATCCGCGCTCGGCGAACATCGTGGTGGAGAAGGCGGTGTCGGCGGCGCGGGCACGCGAGGCGGCGCGCAAGGCGCGCGACCTGACGCGCAAGAAGTCGGCGCTCGATGGCGGCATCCTGCCCGGCAAGCTCGCCGACTGTTCGCTCAGCGATCCCGCGCTCTGCGAGATCTATCTCGTGGAAGGCGATTCGGCCGGCGGCTCCGCCAAGCAGGGGCGCGCGCGCGAGTTCCAGGCGATCCTCCCGCTGCGCGGCAAGATCATCAATGTTGAGAAGGCCCGCATCGACAAGGTGCTCTCGAACGAAGAGATCCGGACCATCATCACGGCGATCGGTGCCGGGATCAAGGAGGATTTCGAGATCGAGTCGGCGCGCTACCACAAGATCATCATCATGACCGACGCGGACGTGGACGGCGCCCACATCCGCACGCTGCTGCTCACTTTCTTCTTCCGCCAGATGCGCGAGTTGATCGACGCCGGCTACATCTACATCGCGCAGCCGCCGCTCTATCGCGTGGCGCGCGGGAAGGAGGAGTTCTACGCCTACGACGAGACGGAGCGCGAATCGTATGTGAAGCGCCTCGGCAACGGCGACGGGAAGGCCAGCGTGGTCATCCAGCGCTACAAGGGACTCGGTGAGATGAATCCCGATCAGCTCTGGCGCACCACGATGGACCCGGAGGCGCGCACGCTGCTCAAGGTGGACCTCGAGGACGCCGTGGAAGCGGACCGGATCTTCCAGGTGCTGATGGGCGACGACGTGGAACCACGGCGGGCGTTCATCGAGACCAACGCAAAATTCGTGCGCAATTTGGATATCTGAACTGACAAGTCCGTAGTCCATGGTCCATAGTC
>JAYUMO010000243.1:0-3658 GCA_043762555.1 Gemmatimonadaceae bacterium
GCGAGCGCCGCGTCCGGCTTCATCGGCTTCATGAACGCCGCATTGGGCTTCCGCTTCTTGCCCGCCTTCTTCCGCTTCGCGCCGCCCTTCTTGGCGCTCTTTTTCCCCTTCTTTCGCTTGGTGGCCATCGATGCCCTCTCCGAGTGGTGAGTGAATCGCCTTCGGGGGAAGCAATGCCGGTCCGACGCGCCAAATACTATGTCGCTCTCGCGGCAGCGCAATAGGGCGCGTCCAAGTTTTTCATTGGGGAGATGGCGCTCGCCAGAGGGAGAATCGAGCGCCGGGCGCCCGTGTGGCGCCCGCTCTCATAGGGGGATCTCCGGATCCTCGTTCTGGCGGCGGCCCCGTTCCGCCCTACATCGCGGCCAGAATGCGCCCTTCCCCCGAGCGGGGCGCCGGACCGCCGCCGCTCTCGCCCACGCGGATGATCGCCGCCGGCGCGATCATCGCCGTCGCCGCCGCCCTGGCGTACTATGCCGTGGGCGCCCGGCTGGAGGGCGCCCGCCTCCGTGCGGAGGTGGCGCGTCTGCACGAGGTGGAGAACGCCCTGCGTGATTCGCTCGCGGCGCAGCAGGCGCGTTTCGTCGCGCCGGCCGCGCCGCCGCCCCCTACTGCACCCCCTCCACGACGCCGACCATGAGGCGGAGGGCGAATTCGATGTTCTTCACGGAGACGCGCTCATTGTCCCCGTGCACCTCCTGCAATTCCTCGCTCTCCTCGACGAGGAACGGCTCGATACCGTAGGCCTGAATGCCGAGCTGCGCGTAGGTGGGCCGATCGGTGGCGCCGGTGGCGAGCGGCGTCGCCACGGGGACGCCGGGGAGCATCTGGCCGATCACCCGCTCCACCGCGCGCACGAGATCGGTGTTGATGTCGGCGCTGTAGTTCGGCGTCACGCCGGGGAAGACCACCGAGTGCACGCTCGTGTCGCCGATCACGCGGTCCAGGTCGCGGTGGAAGGCGAGCGTGTCCTGGTCCGGCAGCAGACGGATATCGAGATCGGCGCTCGCCAGGCCCGGGATGATGTTCGTCTTGTCCGAGCCCTTCAGCACCGTCGGCACGACGGTGTTCCGCAGGATCGCGTTGCGGTACGGATCGCTGAGCAGCCACGCGCGCCCCCGCTCCGTCTGGAGCGCCGTCTGCGCGTTCGCGAGCCAGGCACGCTGCTCGCCGGTATAGAGCGGCGCCTGCGCCTTGAAGAACTTGTCCACCGCCGGTATCAGACGCACCGGCGTCTGCCATTGCGAGGCGCGCACGACGGCCTGCGCGATCTTCGGCACCGGGTTCGCCTTGGTCGGGATCGACCCGTGCGACGACGTGCCGTGCACCGTGAGCGTCATCCAGTACGGCCGCTTCTCGGCCACACCCACGGCGAACCATTTCACCTTGCCGTCCACGACCGCCGTCCCTTCCCCCTCGGTGACGAGGAATTCCACATCGGCGATCTTGTCCTTGTGCCGCTCGACGAAGATGCGCGCACCCCAGCCGTCGGACTCCTCGTCCGAGTTCGCGATGAACACGATGTCGCGGTTCAAGGGCACCCCCGCGCGCTTGAGCGCGACGAGCGTCATCAGGTGGATGATCCCCTCGCCCTTCATGTCGAGCGCGCCGCGCCCCCACACCTCGCCGTCCACGAGCGCGCCCGAGAAGGGGGGCACCTTCCACCGCGCCGAGTCGGCGGGGACGACGTCCATGTGATGCACCAGCGCGATCGCTTTCTTGCTGCCGTTCCCCTTGAGTCGCGCGTAGACGTTCGCGCGCCCGGGGCCGAGCTCCGCCGTGTCGAGGATCTCGGCCTCGATCCCCTCCTTCGTCAGGAAGGCCTTCAGCCATTTCGCCGTCGCGAGCTCGTTCCCGGGCGGATTCGTCGTGTTGATCTGGAGGTACTCGCGCAGCGCGCGCACGGCCTCATCGCGCAGCGCGTCGTAGTCGATCGGCGCGCCCTGGGCGCGCAAGCTCATCGGCGCCGCGAGGGACAGCAGCAACAGGGCTACGCGGATCGCGTGGGGGCGGGGCAGCTCCACGGTGGTCTCTCCTCGGTCCGGGTTCAGCGTTCGAGCGAGCGCAACAGCGTCATCATCCGCGCGTCCCACGGATCGGGACTCGGATCGGTCTCGGCGATCTCGGGGTGCTCTTGCGGTGTTTCGAGGATCAGGGGCACGGTGCGCGAGCGTTCGTCGGCGAGCAGCCAGCCGAAGGGCTCCGCGCCGATCCGCCCCTCGCCGATCAGCGCGTGGCGGTCGAGATTCGAGCCGAGCGCACCGGTGCTGTCGTTCAGGTGGAAGAAGCTCGGCGGCTCGCCGGTGGCGCGCTCGAAGGCGTCGAGCACTGCGGTGAGCGCCGCTTGCGATCCCCCGAGGTCGTGGCCGGCGGCGAAGAGGTGGCACGTGTCCAGTCCATAGCCGGTGCGCGGGCGCAGCCGTTTGGGCACCGCATCCAATATTCCGGCCACCTCCTCCGGGGTGCGGCCGATCGTCGCGCCGGCGCCCGCAGTGTTCTCCACCAGCAGCCGCGTCTCGCCGCTCACGCTCTCGAGCGCCGCGATGATCGCGCGGGCGACGCGCGCGATGGCGGCGGTCCGATCCCCATCCTTGGCGGCACCCGGGTGGAAGCACACCGCGCCGATGCCGAGCGTCGTGGAGCGCTCGAGCTCCTTCGTGAGTCCCGCGCTCGCGCGCGGCCATTTCTCCTCTTCGTGCGTGGCGGTGTTCAGCACGTACGCGGCGTGCGCGATCACATGGCGCGGGGCGATCGCCGTCTCGGCGAGCGCGGCGCGGAAGCGCGCCACCCGCTCCGGCTTGATCGACGACTTGTCGCTGTAGAATTTCGGGATCGCGGTGAAGATCTGCAGCGCGGTCATCCCCGCGCCGCCGGCGCGGCGCGCGGACTGATCGATCCCGCCGTTGTCGATGGTGTGTGCGCCGAGGAAGTGGGACATTCTCTCCGTCAGCGCCGCGTGCCCGTGCGCGCCATTGTGAGCGCGCCCTGTTGCGTGTCCCACGCGACGGCCACCACACGCCCCCGGAGCGCCACGCGCGGATCGCGCGCCGGCACGGTGCGCCCCGAGACCTCCGGGATCCGCCAATCGATCAAGTGCCCGTCGCTCGTCGAGAGCGCGAGGCCGATCCACCCTTCGCTCGCGTTCGGCGACTCGTAGGCGACCGCCACCGTATCCCCCTGCGCAGCGACGCTCGTCGCGGCGGGATCGGCGCCGAAGGCGATCGCGACCGGGCTGTGCCACAGCGCGCCGTGCTCCATTGAATGGGTGAGCCACACGCCGGCGCCTTCCGCCGGCTCGAGGAAATACGCGAGATGAATGAAACCGGTGGCCGAGTCGCCGGCGATGGCGAGCGCGGGGCGCGCGCATCCGCGCCGGCCCGCGTCCCGCGCGTCGGCGCTCAACGCCGGCGCCCAATGCGCGCCCTCGTCCACCGAGCGCGCGACCATCAGTGTCACGCTGCTATCGGCCCGCGCCGACCACCATCCGGCGTACCACTCGCTGCCCCGCGTCCGCGCGGTGACCACCGAGCCGGCGCAGATCCCGCTCGGCGCTGCCATCGACGGCGCGCGCGGCTGTTCCACCCGGATCGCGCCGGGCGCGTCGAGGACGATCGTCCATCGCGGCCCCGCGGCCGCGACCGCGCCCGCGTCCAGCCGC
>JAYUMO010000244.1:0-5878 GCA_043762555.1 Gemmatimonadaceae bacterium
GCTCTCGGTGATGGCCACCGATTTCTTCGACAGCCCGGTGGGCGATTACGGCGAGCTCATCCTGTCGATCCTCGTCGCGCCGCGCATCGAGCCGGGGCAACCGATGCCGCGCTCGGCGTTCTTCCCCTTCCGACTCGGCACCACGTCGCGCGAGTCGCGCGAGCACGCCATCCAGCGCTGGCACCTCCCGCACTACATGCGCGACATCGGCATCTCGTGGGTGCGGGGCGACGGCCACATCACGATCCACGCCACCGACAGCGGCCAGCCGATCGTGGACCTGACGGTCACCGAGCACGAGTGGTCGAACGTGGAGCACCGCTACCAGGCGTTCATGAACGATGAAGAGGGGGCGTACACGGCCACCATCATCATGAGCGGTGCGTTCAGCGAGAACGAAGAAGAGCGCGGCGGGATCGTCATCCACTCGCAGGCGATGACCGATCTGCTCGCTGACTGGGACGTGGACTTCAAGCCCTTCCGCGAGCTGTGGATGAAGAACGGCCTGCAGACCTTCCACCCGCTCCAGACGCTCGCCAGCTACGCCAAGCGGTGAGCGAGCGCGTCACCGTCATCGTGAACCCCGCCTCCGGAAGGGGGCGGGGCGCGCGAACGGCCGAGCACATCCACCGCGCGTTCGCGGACGTCGGAGTCACCGATATCCGCTTCACCACCGCGATCGGCCACGAACGTGAGCTCGCCGCGCAGGCGCTTCGCGAAGGAGCGACGACCCTCGTCGCGTGCGGCGGCGACGGGACGTGGGGGAACGTCGCGAACGCGATCGTGGCCGCCCGCTCCTCGTGCCGGCTCGCCGTGGTCGCCGCGGGCATCGGGAACGATTTCGCGAAGACGCTCGACATCCCGGCCACCGACATCGAGCGCATGGCGCACCTCGCGGTCAGCGGGCCCGACCTGCTGATCGACGTCGGCCGCATCGAGGACAAGTACTTCCTCAACATCGCCGGCTTCGGATTCGACATCGCCGTGCTCGAGGACATCGAGAACATCTGGTGGCTCAAGGGCGTGCTGCTCTACAAGTTCGCGGCGCTGAAACAGCTTTTCACCTACCGCGGACTGGCGATCGACATCGCCTCGCCCGCCGCGCAGCGCGGCTCGAAGCCCCACCTGATGGTGATCGTCGCCAACGCCAAGTTCTTCGGCGGCACCTTCACGATCGCTCCCTCGGCCGATCTCACCGACGGCAAGCTCGACACGATCGCGATCCTCGACGCGGCGCCCTTCGCCCGCGCCCAGCTCTTCGGCGCCGTCGGCAAGGGGATGCACATCGGCCATCCGAGCGTGATCGCCGAGCAGGCGGAGCGGTTCACCTTCGCCTTCCGCGACCCGCCGGCCTATGAGACCGACGGCGAATACAACCGCGCGAAGTCGAACGTTGTCGAGGTCTCGTGCGTCCCGCGCGCGCTCCGGCTGGTGGTCCACGCGCCTCGAGCCGCTCGCGCGTGAAGGCGATCCGCTTCGCCGCGCCGATCCCCACCTACCTCGCCACGCTCGCCGCGGGGCGCCTCTCGCACCGCCTTTTCGTCGGCCCGCACGCCTGCACGACCTACGGCCACACCCCGGACCCCGCGCTGCCCGGCGACCGGTGGGTGCGCCTCCGCACGCGGATGGGCGGGATCTGCGGCAGCGATCTCAATATCGTCACGCTCCAGGCGAGTCCGTCCACCTCGCCCTTCTCGAGCTTCCCCTTCGTACTCGGCCATGAGCTCGTGGGCGAGGTGATGGAAGTGGGCGTCGCGGTGAAGGGCGTCGCGGCGGGCGATCGCGTGGCCGCCAATCCGCTGCTCTGTTGCGAGGCCCGCGCCTGCGCGCCGGTGTGCGCCGCGTGCGCCGGCGGCGATCACGGCCGCTGCGCGAACTTCACCGGCGGCGCGCTCCCGCCGGGGATGCTCATCGGCACCACCCGCGGGCTCGGCGGCGGCTGGGGGGAACAGTTCGTGGCGCACGCCTCGCAGCTGGTGCGGATCCCGCCGGCGATGAGCGATGAGGCCGCGGTGCTCATCGAGCCGCTCGCGTGCTCGGTGCGCGCCGTACGGACCAACCTCCCGGCGGCGGGAGAGCGCGTGCTGGTGATCGGCGCCGGGTCGATCGGGCTGCTCACCACCGCGGCGATCCGCGCGCTCGCGCCCACCGCGCGCGTCACCGTTGTCGCGCGCCACCCCCTCCAAGCCGAGCACGCGACGCGCCTGGGTGCCGCGAACGCGATCCTCGCGCGAGGGAACTATCTCGGATCCCTCGCCGACGCCGGGGGCACGCGACTCGTCCAACCGATCCTCGGCCGGCCGATCGGGATCGGCGGCTTCGATCGGAGCTTCGTCTGCGTGAGCGGCGCGCGCGCCATGGAGGACGCCATGCGGTTCACGCGCGCCGGCGGCACCGTGGTGCTGCTCGGCAATTCGAGCGTGATGCGCGGACTCGACTGGACGCCGCTCTGGCTGAAGGAGCTCACCGTGCGCGGCTCCGTGTACTACGGGGCGTACCAGCACGCGTCGGCTGGCGCGACCGATTTCGATGAGGCGGCGGCGATGATCGCTAGCGGCCGGGCGGATGTCCGAGCGCTGCTCACGCACACGTTTCCGCTCGCCGAGTATCGCGCCGCGCTTGCGACGGCGATGGACAAGCGCGGTACGGGGAGTGTGAAGGTGGCCTTCAAATTCGAGTTCACGGACTGATCGATCGCCGTTCCCTCCGCCACTCCCCCGCCGTATCTTGAGCGCGTCGCCCCTCGGAGGATCCATGTCGCGTTCCCCTGTCCTACGGCTCGTGCTCGCCCTGCTGCTCGCGTTCACCGCGGGGCGCGCGTCCGCCCAAGCGCCGGCCGCGCCGGTCGCGCCGGCCGGCCCCGACACCGGCGCCATCGCGCCGGCGTTCAGCGCCCCGGGCGCGACCAAGGACGGCGTGCTCAAAGCTCCGGTGGCACTCACCGCCCTCCGCGGCAAGACCGTCGTGCTCGCCTTCTTCTACCAAGCGCGCACCAAGGGCTGAACGATCCAAATGGAGGCGTACCGTGATCAGTACGCCACGCTCTTCAACAACGGCAACGGGGTGGTCGTGCTCGGGATCAGCACCGACGCCGACACCACGCTCGCGTCGTGGGCGCGCGACGCGAAGTTCCCGATGACCTTCGTGAGCGACACCGGCGGCGCCATCGGCAAGGCCTACGGTGTGTATAAGGCGGAGTACAAGGAGGACGCGCGCATCGTCTTCGTGATCGCGCCGGACGGGCGGATCCGCTATCGCGCCCCTTTCAACGCGATGTCGGCGGACGCCTACAGCCGGCTCGGCGACGAAGTGAAGAAGGCCGGCAAGTAAGGCACGGGAGCGCGGGGCCCGGACCGCGGGCTCCGTCGCTTCCGGCGGTGATTCGGCGTAACTTGTCCCGGCCATGAAGACCCCCAGCCAACCCGCGTGGGCCGTCGTCCCCGACCCGCCGCTGGATGCGCGCACGGTGCTCATCCAACTCTATTGGGCCGCCATCAAGTCGGTCGCGCCGGAGCCCGCGCTCCGCGCCGCGCTCGAGAAGCTCCCGCCCGGGGTCACGCGCCACCGCGTCTGGATCATCTCGGTGGGGAAGGCGGCGCATCCGATGGCCACGGCCGCGGTTGACTTCCTCGCCTCGCAGGACACCGAGCCCGCGGGCGGCATCATCGTCGCGCCACGCCACCTCCCCTCGCCACATCCCCACCTGGAGATGTACGTCGGCGACCATCCGAAGCCGGGCATCCATTCCTTCGCCGCGGCGCGCGCGATCGAGGCGCTCGTCTCCAAGGTGAGGTCGGGCGACGAAGCGTGGGTGCTCCTGTCCGGGGGCACGACGAGCTTGATCGCGGCCCCCGACGGCGCGCTCAAGCCTGAGGAGATGACCGAGATGTTCGAGCTGCTCCACGGCTCGGGACTCGACATCGCCACGATGAATCTGATCCGCAAGCGCTTCACCCGCTGGGGCGCGGGGCGCCTCGCGACATCGCTCAAGGCCGTGAAGCTCCGCAACTTCATCATCTCCGATGTCATCGGCGATGATCTCGCCGCGATCGGCTCGGGCCCGTGCGTCCCCGACCCGAGTACGGCGACTCAGGTGCGCTCGATCCTCGTCGCGTACAAACTGTGGGATCGCGTCCCGGTGTCGCTCCGCCGCTATCTCCACGCGGTAGAGCGCGATCCGGAACTCGAGACGCCGAAGGCCGGCGCCAAGCTGTTCGAGAGCGTCGAGCGGCGCATCGTCGCGAGCAACCACACCGCACTCGACGCGATCGTGGCGCGCGCGAAGGAGTACGGCTACGATCCGCGCATCATGAGCACGACGCTCGCGGGCGAGGCCTCCGTCGCGGGGCACCGCGTGGTGGCCTCGCTCACCGGCACCTGTGGATCGGCGACGCCCCCGGTGGCCGAGCGCGCCGGCCGTGCGTGCCTCATTTGGGGGGGCGAGACGACGGTCACCTTCGGTGAGGGAGCACGCGGGACGGGCGGCCGCTGCCAGGAGCTCGCGCTCTCGGCCGCACGCGACCTCGCGCAGGCGAAGAACGCGCGCGGTTCCACGCTCCTGGCGTGCGGCACCGACGGCCGCGATGGCGCCACCGATGCCGCCGGCGCGATCGTCGACTGTGAGACGTGGGAAGCGATCGGACGCGCCGGTCGTGATCCGGCGCGCGATCTCGCCACGCACGACGCCTACGCGGCGCTCGACGCCGCGGGGGCGCTGCTGCGCACCGATCTCACGGCCACCAACGTGATGGACGTCATGATCGGGGTGTGCGGTGCGCCGACTCCGGAGATGTTGAAGCCGAGGACGCCGAGCTCGTTCGCGCGGATCTCGGGGAGTTTTCGGAGGATAGTGAAAGGCGAAGACAAGGGCGGTCCATAGTACGAACTGCGAAGTCCGTAGTCCGTAGTCCGTAGTCCATAGTCCACAGACGAACAGTGACGTTCAGGATCGGGCTCATTCAGCAGGCCGTACCCGCCGACGCGAAGGCGGCGGTGGACGCGGCGATCGTGCGCGTGCGAGAGGCGGCGGCGCGCGGCGCGCAGATCGTCTGTCTGCAGGAGCTCTTCAACGCGCCGTACTTCTGCAAAGTGACCGACGCCGAGCGCTTCGATCTCGCCGAGGCGATCCCCGGGCCGACGGTCGAACGGATGCAGGCGCTCGCGAAAGAGCTCGGCGTCGTCATCATCGTGCCGATCTTCGAGCGGCGCGGCGCCGGGGTCTATCACAACTCCGCCGCCGTGGTCGACAGCGATGGCGCGCTGCTCGGCGTCTATCGCAAGATGCACATCCCCGACGATCCGCTCTACCACGAGAAGTACTACTTCACGCCGGGGGAGATCTATCAACACGACGAGACGCGCCCCGCCGCCGGCTTCCGCGTGTTCAAGACCAAGGTGGCGACGATCGGCGTGCTCATCTGTTGGGACCAGTGGTATCCGGAGGCGGCGCGGATCACGGCGCTCATGGGCGCGCAGGTGCTCTTCTATCCGACCGCGATCGGGTGGCACCCCAAGGAGAAGGCCGAGTGGGGAGCGGCGCAGGCCGACGCCTGGCGCACCGCGCAGCGCGCGCACGCGATCGCCAACGGTATCTTCGTCGCGGCCGCGAACCGCGTCGGCGTCGAGGCCGAGCCCGGCACCGATGGGCTCGAGTTCTTCGGCCACTCCTTCGTCGCCGACCCCTTCGGCCGGTTGATCGCCGAAGCCGGCACCGACCCCGCGATCGTGATCGCCGATTGCGACCCCGCGCTCATCGAGTACACGCGCCGCAACTGGCCCTTCTTCCGCGACCGCCGCATCGATGCCTACGGCCCGATCCTGAACCGCTGGATCGGTTAAAGGTGTTGTTGGTGATCGCGAATCGGGACCGTCCGCGCCG
>JAYUMO010000245.1:0-7034 GCA_043762555.1 Gemmatimonadaceae bacterium
TGCGCGTCGGGCGGCCGGCGGCCGAGATCGCCCGGGCGTCGCGGGCGCACGACGTGATGCTCGTAGTGCTCGGGGTGGGCCGGCACAAGCCGGCGGACCGGCTCTTCGGCAATGAGACCGCGTTGAAGGTGAGTCGCCTGGCGCCCGTTCCCGTGCTGGCCGTCGCGCCGGGGCGCGACCAATTGCCGCGCCGGGTGATCGCGGCCACGGACTTCAGTGCGTCGAGTCTCGAGGCGGCGCGCACCGCGCTCCGCTTCCTGCCGGCGCCGGGCACGCTGGTCCTGGCGCACGTGAGCCCGGAGCTCGAGATCCCGCCGGTGGCGCTCGAGGAATGGCTCACGCAATACGCGCGCGGAGTGCGGGAAGGCTTCGCGAACGCGAAGGCCCACCTCGCGGCACCGGCCGGCATCACGGTCCAGACCGCCAGCCTCGCCGGCGACGCCGCGCAGGAGATCCTCCAACTCGCGGAGCGCATGCGTGCGGACCTGATCGCGGTCGGCAGCCACGGGCACAACCTCGTCGAGCGGATCCTGATCGGCAGCGTCGCCACCAAGGTGCTCCGCCTGGCCACGTGCAGCGTGTTGCTCGTGCCGGCGAAGCTCCAGGCGATGGAGGACGAAGCGGAGCACGAGCGACGCAACCACGCGATACCGGCCGCGGTGGGCTAGAGCACCATCATCGGTCGTCGGTCATCGGCAGGCGCTACCGGATAGGACTGGAGGGGGCTGCAGTACCTATTCGAGAGTGTCGGCCGATGGCCGATCACCGATCTCCGCTGCGCCTCGGTCGGAAGCCGCCAGGCGCACGCTTGCTCCGACTCGGCGCGCAGCGTACACTTGCTCTCCCGCCGCGAGCCCAAGCGCGATGACCTCCGCCGCACGCCTTTCGATCGATGTCGCGCCGTTCGTCTTCCTCGGCGAGCGGCTCTGGCTGGATTTCGTCAACACCGACGACACGCGCCGCGGCGCGCGCGTGGACACGCTGCGGGATTTCGGCGCGCTGGTGGGCTGGCTCGAGGCGGCCGGCGTGCTGGATGGCGAGCGCGCCGCGGGGATGCGGCGCCGGGCGCGCGAGCAGCCCGCCGGCGCGAGCGCGGCCCTGGCCGATGCGCGGCGCGTTCGCGCCGCCCTGCGCGCGCTCGCCGAGCGCGGCGCGCCACAGCCGGCCGTCCGGCGCGACGCGCTCACCGAGATCAACCGCGTGCTCGGCCGGAGCGCGGGCACCCGCCGTGTGGAGGAGCGCGACGATGGCGTGGTCGTGCGCAGCTTCGTGCCGGGCGGCGATGCGTTCGCGGGACTGATGATCCCGGTGGTCGAGTCCGCCGCCGATGCGCTCGTGCTCGGCGAGCTCGCGCGCGTGCGCCGCTGCGCCGACGCGGGGTGCGGCCGCGTCTTCCATGATGGCACCAAGAACGGCCGCCGCCGCTGGTGCGACATGCGGACGTGCGGCAATCGCGCGAAGGCCGCGCGTCACCGCCGCGCTCGCCGGCGCTGACCACGAGGAGATATGGCCGAGACCGAGGTCACCCGCACCTATCTCGAGATGACGCGCCCGGAGCAGCTCCGGAGCGTGGCGCTCGACCGCCGCTCCCGCGTGGAGCACGCCAAGGGGTGCACGGTGCCCTTCTTCCGCTTCCTCTATCGCGAGGTGGGCCAGCGCTACCATTGGCACGACCGGCTGGTGTGGAGCGACGACCAGTGCCGCGCCCGCCTAGCCGCGCCGGGCATCCAGCTCTGGGTGCTGTACGTGGAGGGGACGCCCGCCGGCTATTTCGAGCTCGAGCGGCACGCCGACACGAGTGTGGAGATCGTGTACTTCGGCCTGATGCCCGATTTCGTGGGTCGCGGGCTGGGCAAGCAAATGCTGAGCGCGGCGGTGGCGCGGAGTTGGGAGATGGGCGCGTCGCGCGTGTGGCTGCATACGTGCACGCAGGACAATCCGGCCGCGCTGCCTAATTACCTGGCGCGCGGTTTCGCGCCTTTCAAGACGGAGACGTTCACCGTCCCGGCGCCGGTCGCGCACGTCGGACCAACGCCGCCGCCCGCGTAGAAGAACGATGCGTGCCTCGTGACGCCGCGCCCCGGCCGCCACGAGATCGCGCCGGTACGATGAATCCGCCCCACGCCCGGCCGCGAGTAATTCTCCGCGGTCGGTCCGTTCCACTTCCGCGGGAAGGACCCACCCGAGCCCTGCTGGAGGCGTGCTAGGAGGATGAGAGCTTCCCACCGACCGTTGGCATGGGTGTGGACCGTCGCGTTGTGTGCGCTCAGCGTGGTGGCGGCCGGCTGTTACTATAGCGGGTGCCCACCAGGCGGCGGCCAGTTACAGATCTACGTGACCGATCAGGGAAATGACCGAGTCGTGCGCATGGACGCCATGAACGGATCGAATTGGACGACGTTCGGTAGCGCCGGCAGCGGCACGGGCCAATTCGACGGGCCCGCGGGCATGGATCGGTCCCGGGGCCCAGGGATCGTGGTGGCCGACGCGCTCAACGGTCGGATCGTGTCGATGAGCACCGACATGATCGGGGGGTACTGGTTCGACCACGGCGCGCCCGGCACTGGGATCGATCAATTCAACGGCCCGGTCGGGGTGTCGATCGGCCACTCCGCGCTTCTTCCGTATTTCGTGGCAGACTCCGGCAACGACCGGATCGTACGAATGGACGACGGGAGTGGGAAGAACTGGACGGCGTTCGGCTCCCTCGGCAGCGGGATCGACCAATTCGACGGGCCGGTGGCGGTGTATGAGAACCCGGCGGGAAAGATCTTTGTCGTTGACGCCGGCAACAGCCGCATCGTGCAGATGGACGATTTGAGCGGCACCAATTGGGTGACTTTCGGGACCTTGGGCAGTGGCAGTGGTCAGTTCGACCATCCCGTGGGCGCGTACATCGACGCCGCCGGAAGGATCTACATCGCGGACGCGGGCAATGGGCGGATCGTTCGGATCGACGACATCAGCGGGACGAACTGGACCACGTTCGGCACTTTCGGCCCCGGAGCCGGACAGTTCAACCATCCGACAAGCCTCGTCGTTGACGAGGATCAGCAATACGGAGATGGTCGGATCTACGTCGTGGACCAAGGCAACAACCGAGTGATCCGGATCGATGACATGACGGGCGCCCACTGGGCCGCGTTTGGCACGAGGGGAAGCGGAAGACTTCAGTTCCTCCTGCCGTACGCGATCTCTCTTGGGCGCACGGTGGTCCCCTGTTGAAGGCCGTCCGCATACCGCGCCGGCGTGGGCACCGGTCACGCGCTCAGCGACGGCGCCGCCGGCCCCCGCGACCCTTTCGCTGTAGCCGCTCGCGCCGCTCCTCGCGGCGCGAGGCCTTGTGTTGAGGGCGCGAGCGCTCGCGTTCCACTTCATCATCAGACCACGGCCGGTCGAGCACGTCCTGCAGCTCGCCGAGCGAAGCGCCGCGCGCCGCGCCGCGCTGGCCGCGCGTCACCACGAAGCGGAGCGGACGATCGAGCACCGGCAGCTCGCTCTCGGTGAGCGTACGCGCCAGCTTCTCCGGCAGCCGCAGCCGTGCCACGCCGCCGGCGCCCTCCTCCACGTCGTACTCGATCGGGATCTCGCGATCGCGAACGGTCACCGCCGAGGGGAGCGCGAGCCATCGCGCGCGCTCCGCCGCCGGCACCATCGCCGCGAGCTCGGCGTCGAGCGCGAGGTCGGCGGCGCGGAACCCGTCCAGCGAGGTCACCCCCGCCAGTCGCGCCTCGTAGAGCGCGGCGAGCTCCGGCATGGCCAGTCGAGCGGTGGCGCCTCCGCTCCGCCGCCAGATCTCGCGGACCTCGTCCACCGCGGCGTGATTGCGCTTCACCGCCGCGTGGCGCGCCTCCTCGCGCGCCAACGACCCGGCGAGCGCGCGGCGCGCCGCCGCCGCCAGCGGTCCGGCGAAATCCTCCACCGGCTCCTGCTCGCGCCCCAGCTCGAAGCCGAAGTACGCGGCGCGACGCCGCAGCACCAGCGGCGTCTTCTTGCGCTGCCAGTCGACCACGAGCTCCGCCTCGCCCTGCGTGGCGTAGCGCCGCACGAGATCGAAGGGGACCTGCGTGCCCTCGATGGCGGCGCGCGGCACGCCGGAGCGGTCGGCGAAGTAGCGGATCGTGCCCGCGACCGCGCCCCAGCTGCCACACACGCTGGTCTTCGACACGCGCACGTCGCCGCCGTCGGCCGCGTGTTCGTCCATCACGAGGTCGAACGGCATGATCCGCGCCAGCAGGTCGGCGAACTTCCGCTGCGCCGCGTCGTCCACGTAGCGCATCTGGTGCGGCAGCGGCAGGTCGAGCGAGCGATAGACGCTCGCCATGCCGAGCGCGGCGTCCTCCACCGATTTCACCAGCGCGCCGCGCGCGTCGGCCCACTCCTCGATCTCCTCGTGGAAGAGATGACGCGGCAGCCCGTACACCTCACCCACGTAGCCGTGCGCGCGAAAGGCATCCACGTACAGGTTGTACGCGGTGAGATGATCGCTCCCCGCCACGATCAGCCCCTCGAGGTCGCGCTCCTCGCGCGTCATCCGGTGCAGCGACTCGATGCCGGCGGTCACCGCGACGAAGGGGACGAGCGGCTCCTCCGCGTGCACCAACAATTCCGCCCACGCGCGCTCCACCGGCAGCGCCTCCACCGTCTTCCCGTACTTCGAAAGCCGTCCCTGCTCGATGATCCCGCGCGATTCCAGCAGCGCTATCGCCCGCCGGTACGCGCCCTTGTCGAGCGGCACCGGCAGATCGAGCTCATCCGCGCGCACGCCGAGCGCCGCGGCGGTGAGCGCCACCCGCTCGGAGTCGCCGGCGAGCTGGAATTCCGGCGCCACCGGACGGAGCGCGTTGAAATCGATCTGCCGGTCGCTCAGCATGAACACCCGCCCGCCCTTGACGCGCCCGTGCACCCGCCCCGCCATCTGCAGGATCTCGTTCGCGCCGAGGTGCGTGCGCGTCAGCACGTTCTTGCCGCGCTCGATCAGATTGGTGAAGCGCGTATCATCGATCACCACCGTGTCGAGCCCCGACACGTTGAGCGCACTCTGCCCCGCGGCCGTCATCGCGAGCAGGTAGGGCTTCGCCACCGTCCCCTCGAGGAAGGGGCGGATCACGCGGATCGGCTCGCCGCCGTGATAGAACGCCGTCGTGATCTTCGGCGCGCGTCGCGCCACCGTCTCGGCCACCGCCTCCACCGCCGCGCGCGTCGGCAGGAAGACGCCCACGCCGCGACGCTCGCGGATCATCTGCGCCATCCACCGCTCGTCGAGGAATTCGAGCGGCTGACGATCCACCACGCTGACGCGCGCCGCCTTCTCGGGATCGAAGGCCGTCGTCTCCAGCACCGCCGCACTCTCGAGATAGCGCGCGTAGAAGGACGGGTCCACCGTGGCCGACAGCCAGATGAAACGGCAGCCGACCCGCTTCCCGAGCGCGAGGCAGAGCTCGAGCTCGGCCGATGTCTGGTGGATCTCGTCCACGAGCAAGGTGTCGCGCGGCAGGATGTCGCCATCCTGGAACCAGCGCCGCGCGATGCCGGTGGTGACGATCACCACGTTCCAGGTGGGCGTTTCCGGCGTCGCTTCGCGCTCGCGATTGACGACGCCCACGCGGAGCGCCGAGGTGCCGAGGATCGTCTCGGCGATCGGCCGGATGGCGAGGGTCTTCCCCGTCCCGGTGCCGGCGACGATCCCGAAGCCGCGCGCGGCGCCGGCGAGCGCGCGGATCTCCGAGCCGTGCTCCCGCTCGAGCAGCGTCTCGAGGTGCAGCTGCATCGCGAGCTCGATCGTTTCGCATGCCGCGCGCGTGGGAGCGATGACGATGACGCGTCCGGTCGCCGGTTCGGCGGCGACGAACGCGTCGTGATCGAGTGGAAGGTAGGGGTCGCGGACCCGGCGCAAACCGTTCAGCGGTGTGGGCGCTCGGTGTGCGAGAAGGGCGGGTGGGTGGGCGGAGGGCTCACCTTCACGTGCACCGGCGGCGATCCGGGGTGCGCGGCGGGCATGGCGGGTGGCGGCGCGGTCCGTGGTGTGGGGCGTGGAGCCGCCGACGGCGACGGGGTGACGGTGGGCGCACGCGGCTCGGTGTGCGGCGCACCGCGCGGCTCCACGCGAGCCGGCTCGGGCGGCGGCGCTTCACGCGTCGGTGCGGCGGAGGGCGCCGGTGCCGGGGGTGGGGGCGTCGGCGTCGGCGTCGGCGCAGCGGCCGGCACGACCGCCGGCGCCGCCGACGAGGCATTCGCGGGAGCCGAGGTCGGCGCCGGAGCGGGCGCCCCCGACGCGGTACTCACCGACGGCTCCCCGTACACGACGTGCGCGTTCGCCGGGCGACGGCGCACCGCCGTCGCGCAATCGGTCGGCGCCGGCTGCCGCTCAGGCGGCACCCCGTCAATCCAGATCCGGCACATCCCCGGGGGCGGCCGGTAGCCATCGGGCACGGGCGAAGATGCCCCAGCGCTTTGCGCGCCGAGCCGCATCACCACAAGCACGGAAGCTGCGATCGCCAACCGACCCATCATGACTCCTCGTCGCCCGAACTTGGGCACCGCGCTACATACCCCGCAACCCCAAAAAAGGACCATCAAACGCCCGCCTTATTCCCCACTCTCTGCCGAGTGCCGAGTGCCGAGTGCCGAGACCCGCCGTTGCTCCTGCCGAGGCCGAGACCGGTTCTTCAATCCCCGAACGAGATCCCCGTCGCCCTCGCCGTCATCACGACGTCATGCCCCGGATCCACTCTCTTGGGCTCTCGCAGCGCCTCCGCGATCGGGATCTCCCGGATGTCCGGGCTCTGCAGCGCGACCATCATCCCCCACTTCTCGGCGGCCACCGCCCGCACCGCCGCACCGCCGAAGCGCGCGGCGAGCAACCGGTCGTAGCCCGTCGGCATCCCACCGCGCTGGAGGTGGCCGAGCACCAGCGAGCGGCACTCCTTGTCGGTGCGCTGCTGGATCTCACGCGCCAGACTGTCCGCGATCCCGCCCAGGCGCGGCGCGCCCCCCGGGAGCGACGGCCGACGCAACGAGACGTCACCGCCCAC
>JAYUMO010000246.1:0-4220 GCA_043762555.1 Gemmatimonadaceae bacterium
CTGTGGACGCGTTTCCGCGAGGCGATCGAGCCGCTGCACGCGGCCGGCAAGCTTGGCGCGGTGATGCTCCAGTACCCGCGTTGGTTCGTCTCCGATGCCCGCAATCGCGCGGAGCTCGCGGAGGCGGCCGAGCGGCTGGACGGTCTCCCCTGCGCCGTGGAGTTCCGCAGCGCGCTCTGGTTCGCGGGCACGGCGGCGGCGTCCACGCTGCGTCTGCTCAAAGACGTGGGGCTCAGCTTCGTGATGGTGGACGAGCCTCAAGGGATGAAATCGAGCGTGCCGCCGATCGTGGCGGTGACAGCCGAGCGGCTGGCCGTGATCCGCATGCACGGCCGCCGCGCCGACGCGTGGGAGAAGACGGGGATCCCGGTGGTCGAGCGCTTCCGCTACCTCTATGACACGAAGGAGCTCGGCGAGTGGGTAACGCGCATCATGGAGGCGGCGGAGCAGGCGCGCGAGGTACACGTGCTCATGAACAACTGTTACGCGAACTACGGAACGACGAATTCGCTCGAGCTGGCGGCGATGGTGCGCAAGGCGTACGCGGCGAAGTGAGCGGTCGGCGTTCGCTCAGTCGCGGGTGGCCAGCGCCGCATGCGCCGCCGCGAGTCGCGCGATGGGCACGCGATACGGCGAGCAGCTCACGTAGTCGAGCCCCGCCTCATGGCAGAACGCGATCGACCGCGGATCACCGCCATGCTCGCCGCAGATGCCCGTCTTGAGCCCGGGGTGGGTGCGGCGCCCTTCCGTCACGGCCATGCGCACCAGCTTGCCCACTCCGGCGATGTCGAGCGTCTGGAAGGGATCCTCGGCGAAGATCCCGCGTTCGATGTAGGCGGGCAGGAAGCGCCCCGCGTCGTCGCGGCTCAGGCCGAGCGTGGTCTGCGTGAGATCGTTGGTGCCGAAGGAGAAGAAGTCGGCGGCGGGTGCGATCTCATCCGCCGTGAGCGCGGCCCGCGGCAGCTCGATCATCGTCCCCACGGTGTACTCGATCTCCTCCCCCATCGCACCGAGGGTCTGCCGCGCGGCGACGTCCAGAATGCCGCGCTGGTGCTCCAGCTCCTTCACGTTCGCCACCAGCGGCACCATGATCTCGGGGCGCACCTCGATGCCGCGGCGCTTCGCCCGCACGGCGGCCTCGAAGATCGCGCGTCCCTGCATCTCGGTGATCTCCGGATACACGATCCCAAGCCGGCAGCCGCGATGGCCCAACATGGGATTCGATTCGCGCAGCGACTCCACGATCTTGGTGAGCTCGGTGCGCGTGAGCGCGAGCCGTCGCGCGAGCCGCTTGGCGTCCTCGCCGCCGTGCGGCAGGAACTCGTGCAGCGGCGGGTCGAGCAGCCGGATCGTGACCGGGCAGCCGGACATCGCGTCGAAGATCCCCTCGAAGTCGGCGCGCTGCATCGGCAGCAGCTTTGCGAGCGCGCGCCGCCGCCCCGCCTCGTCGCGCGCGACGATCATCTCGCGCATCGCGGTGATCCGGTCCCCCTCGAAGAACATGTGCTCGGTGCGGCAGAGCCCGATCCCCTCGGCGCCGAAGTTGCGGGCGATACGCGCATCGTGCGGGGTGTCGGCGTTGGCGCGCACGCGAAGTCGCCGCGCCTCATCGGCCCACGACAGCAGCCGCGCGAACGATTGGTAGCCCGGGGAATCCTCGGCGCTCAGCTGCCCCGACGTGACGCGCATGACCTCGCTCGGCACGGTCGGGAGCTCCCCCGTGAACACGCGGCCGGTGGCGCCATCCAGCGTGAGCCAGTCGCCCTCGTGCACCGTCGCGCCGTTCACCGTGAAGAGCCGGCGCGCCGCGTCCACGGTGATCTCCTTGCACCCCACGACGGCGCACTTCCCCATGCCGCGCGCGACCACCGCGGCGTGGCTGGTCATGCCGCCGCGCGCCGTGAGCACGGCGCGCGCCGCGACGATCCCGTGGAAGTCATCGGGGGTGGTCTCCTCCCGCACCAGGATCACGCGCTCGCCGCGCGCCGCCTTCTGCTCGGCCACGTCCGGATCGAACACCGCCTGGCCGCTCGCGGCACCGGGGCTGGCCGGCAGTCCGATCGCGACCGGCGCCGCGGAGGCCGACGCATCGATGACCGGATGCAGCAGCTGGTCGAGCTGCGGCGGCTGCACGCGCAGCACCGCCGCGGTGCGATCGATCAGCTTCTCCCGCACCATCTCATCGGCGATCCGCACCGCCGCCGCCGCCGTGCGCTTGCCGTTGCGCGTTTGCAGCAGAAAGAGCTTGCCGCGCTCGACGGTGAACTCGAGGTCTTGCATGTCATGGTAGTGCGATTCCAGCCGAGCCTGCACGCCGAGCAGCGACTTGTACGCCCCCGGCAGTCGCTCCGCCATCTCGCCGATATGCAGTGGGGTGCGGATGCCGGCCACCACATCCTCCCCCTGCGCGTTCACCAGGAACTCGCCGTAGAACTTCTTCTCGCCGGTGGAGGGATCGCGCGTGAAGGCCACCCCGGTGCCCGAGTCGTCGCCCAGGTTTCCGAACACCATCACCTGGATGTTCACCGCGGTGCCGAGCGTCTCCGGAATACGGTTCACCCGGCGATAGTCCACCGCCTTCTTGAGCATCCACGAGCGCCAGACGGCCTCGATCGCCCCCCAGAGCTGCGCCTGCGGCTCCTGCGGCAACTCGCCGCCGGTGCGCGTGCGCACGAGCGTCTTGTACTCCTCCGCGAGCGTGCGCAGCGACGGGGCTTCCAGCTCGGAATCGACGGTGACGCCGGCCGCCATGCGCTTCGACCGCAGCAGTTGTTCGAAATCGGACGACGGGACGCCGAGCACCACGTCGCCGTACATCTGCAGGAAGCGCCGATACGAATCGAAGGCGAAGCGCGCATCGCCGCTCTGCACCGCGAGCCCTTCGACGCTCGTGTCATTGAGCCCGAGATTCAGGATGGTTTCCATCATCCCCGGCATCGACGCGGGCGCGCCCGACCGCACGGAGACGAGCAGCGGTTTCTTCGGATCGCCGAGCACGCGGCCGGCGGCCTTTTCGAGCCGGTTGAGCGCGGCGTCCACTTCCTCGCGCAGCCCGGAGGGGATCTGCTGCGCGGCGAGGAACGAGGTGCACGCCTCGCACGCGATCGTGAAGCCGGGCGGGACGGGAACGCCGATGTTGGTCATCTCGGCGAGGTTCGCTCCCTTGCCGCCCAGCACGTGCTTCATCTCGCGCGTGCCCTCGGCCTTGCCCGCGCCGAAGGAGTAGACGAGCCGCGACATCAGCCCCTCAGCAACGGCGGCCGAGCGCCAGCTTGTCGGCGTCGGCGGGAGCGGGGGTCGGGTAGTTCCCGGAGAAGCACGCGTCGCAGAATCCATCGGGGCCGTCGGGCACCGCGTTCAGCATCCCCTCGAGGGAGAGATAGCCGAGCGTGTCCACCCCAAGCCGCTCCGCGATCTCGCTCACGTCGTAATTCGCGGCGATGAGCTCCTTGCGCGACGGCGTGTCGATCCCGTAGTAGCACGGCCCGGTGACGGGCGGCGACGCGATGCGCATGTGCACCTCGCGCGCGCCCGCCTGCCGCACGAGGGCCACGAGACCACGAGTGGTGGTGCCGCGCACGATCGAATCGTCGATCATCACGACGCTGCGGCCCTGGAGCACCTCGCGCACCGGATTGTACTTCACCTTCACCTTGATCTCGCGCCCCGCCTGCGACGGCTGGATGAAGGTGCGCCCCACGTAGTGGTTGCGAATGAGCGCGAGCTCGAGCGGCAGGCCGGTCTCTTCCGCGTAGCCGAGCGCCGCCGCGTTGGCGGAGTCGGGCACGCCGAACACGAGGTCGGCGCCCGGGGCGGGGCACTCGCGCCCGAGCTGGCGGCCGAGGGCCCGCCGCGCGCGGTCCACCGAGCCACCGCCGAAGATGCGGCTGTCGGGGCGCGCGAAGTACACATACTCGAACACGCACCGCCGCTCGGCTACGCGCTCGGCGAAGCGCATCGCGCGCACGCCGGCGTCGTCCACCACCACGATCTCCCCCGCCTCTACGTCGCGCACGTGCGTGGCGCCCACGATGTCGAGCGCGCACGTCTCCGACGCGAACACGGTCTCGCCGTTGAGCGACCCCAGGGCCAGCGGTCGCCATCCGCGCGGGTCGCGCGCCGCGATGAGTGCGTCGCCCATCGCGATGACGAGCGCGAAGGCGCCCTCCACCCCTTGGAGCGCCTCGGCGAGCCGCTCCTCCGGCTTCTCCTTCCGTGAG